>NZ_JBSFPS010000028.1:0-52154 GCF_053588315.1 Streptosporangium sp. NPDC003464
GGATGCGGACCGGGTTGCCGTCGTTCCATTCCGGGGGGACCCGGAGCCGGGCGCGCCGCCGCCGGTGCTGGCGCTGCACGGCCCCGGCGGCGTCGGCAAGTCGACACTGGCGCTGCGGGCGGCGTACGCCGTGGCCGGTCGCTACGTCGACGGCCAGCTCTACGTCGATCTGCAGGGGTCGAGCCCGGGCCTGCCGCCGTTGCAGCCCGCCGAGGTGCTCGGCCGCTTCCTGCGGGCCCTGGGGGTGCCCAACGGCGAGGTTCCCGCGGCTCCGGCGGAGGCGGCCGCCCACTACCAGTCGTTGCTGGCCGACCGGCGAGTCCTGGTCGTCCTCGACAACGCCGTCGACGCCGCCCAGGTGGCGCCGTTGCTGCCGGCGGGCGGTGGCTGCGCGGTGCTGGTCACCAGCAGGGCGGCGCTGACCACCATGGACGCCGTGCCGATCGTTGTCGGGGTGCTCGACGAGGCGGACTCGGTGCGGATGCTCGGGCTGCTGGCGGGTCCGTCGCGAGTGGACGCCGAGGGCGGGGCCGCGGCCGACATCGCGTGCCGATGCGGCTGTCACCCGCTGGCGCTGCGCATCGCCGGCGCCCGCCTCGCCGCCCGCCCTGACTGGTCGCTCGCGCGGTTCGGCGAGCGGCTGCGCAACCAGCAGCGGCGGCTGGACGAGCTGCAGGCCGCCGACCTGGCCGTCCGCTCCTGTTTCGAGGTCAGCTACGGAACGCTGGCCGGCGGCGCGGGCCCCGCCAGGGGCGCGGCGGCGCGCGCCTTCCGGCTGTTCGGTGTGCTCGACGTGCCCGAGGTCAGCGTCGGGCTCGCCGCCGCGCTCCTCGACGTCGATCCGGAGGCGGCCGAGACCACGCTCGACGAGCTGACGGAGGCCCGTCTGCTGGAGCCGGTCGGCGACGGGCGGTTCCGCATGCACGACCTGCTGAGGCTGTTCGCCGCCGAGCTGGCCGTGGCTCACGATCCGGCGGACGACCGGGCACGGGCCGTCCGGCACGCCCTGGACTGGTACCTCGACCTGTGCGGGCAGATGAACGATCTGGTGCAACCGCACCTGCGGTCCAGGACAGGCCCGTCGGACGGACGGGACGCCGGGGTGACCCTTCGGAGCCCGGCCGAGGCGGTGCGGTGGTTCGAGACCGAGCTGCCCTGCCTGGTCGCGGCCGCCACCCAGGCGGCCGGGGAGCCGGAGACGGCCCGTTTCGTCACCGATCTGGTGCCGTTGGTCAGGTCTCTGGCGACGAAGTGCGGATACTGGCAGGAGCTCGAGACCGTCGTCCGGCTCGCCGTCGAGGTGGCGCGGCGGCACGACGACCGGATCGGGGAGGCGTCCACGCTGGCGACGCTGGGGGTGGTGGAGTGGCGGATCGGCCGGATCGACGCCGCTCGCGGGTGCATGCGTCATGCGCTCGGGCTCTGGCGCGATCTGGGTGATCAGGAGGCGGAGGGGCTGGCGCTGCACAACCTGGGCTGGCTGAGCATGCGCGTCGACGACCTCGACGACGCCCTCGATCACATCACCGCGGGCCTGCGGCTGCTGGAGGAGCACGGGTCCAACCGGGTCGGCATGGTCAGGCACAACCTGGGCGAGGTCCTGCTGCGGCTGGGCCGTTCCGCCGAGGCGGCCGACTGCCTCGAACGGTGCCTGGAGATCCGGAGGTCGGACGGCGACTCCTTCGGGGAGAGCATCACCCTGGCCGCGCTCGGCCGCGCCTACTGCCTGCTCGACCGCCGGGAGCAGGCCCTGGCCACGCTCGCGGACGCGGTGCGCCACTGCCGGGAGATCGGTAACCGGGAGGACGAGTGGGAGGTGCTGCTCACCCGGTCCGAGGTCTGGCTGCGGCACGGCGATCCGGCCGCCGCGGCGGCCGACCTGGCCCGGGTCCTGGAGCTGGTGGCCCGGGCGGGCGACGCCTACGGCCAGGCCGCCGCCACCCGCCAGCTCGCCAGGGCGCACACCGCGCTGGGCGACCCGGGCGCCGCCGAGCGGTACGCCCGCCGGGCCGAGGAGCTCTTCGCCTCGCCCGCCGTACGGCGTGATCCGGTGTTGGAGACGCTGCTCACCGCCCGGTTGTAGCTGCGCTGTATCGGCGGCTGTATTTCCCCAAAATAGCGTTTCGGCTGTCCGCAAAACGCTTATGAAGGGGTGAATCCAGATGAACGCTGCTCTGGGGAAGCTCGGCGACCGGCTGCTCGAGAAGCTGGTGCCGAAGGCGACCGCCAAGGCTGACACCTACTACTACATGCACTGCTACTGCTACGGGACGACCAGGTACCAGAAGCTCTGCTGGATCGTCGGCGGCCAGACCGGCTGCGTGTCGGGCTGCGAGAAGCGCGGGACCTGCTGACCGGGTAGCGCCCGTAGGTCCGGGGGCCGGAGCTGCCGCCGGACTTCGGGGGTGTTCCGCGGATCCTCACCGTAGCGGGGATCCGCGGAACACTCCCGTCGCGGGGAACGAGCGGTGAGACGGTGAAGATGCTCTATTTGATGATCGGATGCCGGGCGTTGCTGGCCGGCGTCTTCGTGATCGCGCTGGCGGGCAAGGTCCGCGGGCGAGCAGCGTTCGACGAGTTCGTGGCCTCGATCGTGGCCCTGGGGATGTTCCCGCGCGCCGGGTCCGTGCCGGCGGCGTACGCCGTGCTGGGGGCGGAGGCCGTGGTGGTCCTGTCGCTCGCGCTGCCGTCCACCGTGCTCCTGGGGTTCGCGGCCGCGATGATGCTGCTCGCCGCTCTGACCGCCGGCATCCTGGCCGCCGTGCGCCGGGGGCGGCGCGCGCCGTGCCGCTGTTTCGGAGCCTCCGCCGCGCCGCTCGGCAAGGCGCACGTGGTGCGCAATCTCGTCCTGCTGCTGGTCGGCGGCACCGGGCTCACGGCGGGGGCCGTCGCCGACGACGCCGGGGCGCACCCGGCAGGGATCGTCCTCGCGCTGGTCGCCGCCGCCGTGGGCGTCCTGTCCGTGGTGCGTCTCGACGACCTGCTGGGCCTGTTCACCACCTCCGTCTCACCGCGATGACGCGGGGTGTGACGACTTGAAGTCCTTAAGTGAGGTTGTCCGATGACTTTTCTGATCGCCGCCGTCGTGCTGGTCGGCATACTCTGCGTCTTCGACCTGGTGCTCACCTTCGCGGTACTGCGCCGCCTGCGTGAGCACACCGCCGAGCTGGAACGTCTCGCCGGACCGGCGCGGTTCGGTCGGTACGACCCGGGAGTGCTGGTCGGCCGCACGCTGCCCCCTGTCGGGGCGGACGGCGGTGAGCGGGCACGGCTCGTGGCGTTCTTCGACGTCAGCTGCGACGCGTGCCATGAGCGCGCGCCGCGCTTCGCCGACGCGGCCCGCGCCGACACCGCCATGGCGGTCATCTCCGGTGACGGTGAGAAGGCCGGCGACCTCATCGAGATGATCGGCGGCGCGGCGAGCGTCGTCACGGCGGAACAGGCCGACAGCCTGGTGAAGGCGGTCGGCATCGAGGCTTTCCCGACGTTCCTCCGGGTCGACCCGGACGGCACGATCGTGGGAGCGGACACGGAGCTGGACGCTCTCGTCGGAACGGCCCGCGTGAGGTGACGATGTCTCCGGTCTCGGACACGGAGCCGGACGGGGGCCGGCTCCGCCGCCTGTCGCGCCACGTCGCGACGGTGGCGCCGCTGTGCTGGCGGGTCGGTCCCGGGCCGGCCCTGTCCCAGCTGGCGGCGACCGTCGTCGGCGGCCTGCTGCCCATGGGGACCGTGTGGGCGACGAAGCTTCTCGTCGACGGACTGTCGGCAGGCCGTACCGACCGTGTGCTGCTGCCCGTCTGCGGTCTCATCGTCCTGGGACTGGCCGCCGGGGCGCTGCCGCATCTCACCGCCTATCTGCAGGCCGAGATGGAGCGCAGGCTGGACCGCCTGATGCAGGACCGCCTGTACACCGCGGTGAGCGGCTTCCAGGGCCTGTCGCGGTTCGAGAACCCCGATTTCCTGGACAGGCTGCGGATGGCCGCGCAGGCGACGGGCGGCGCGCTGCGGCCCATCACCTCCGGCCTGTTCGACATCGGACGCAACATCATCACGCTGGTCAGCCTTCTCGCCGCCCTGGCCGTGCTGAGCCCGCTCATGGCGGGGCTGGTGGCGCTGGCTGCGGTCCCCGCCCTGGCCGCCCGGATGTCGCTGGAGAAGCGGCGGACGAAGATGATCGCCGGGCAGTCCGCGGGGATCCGGCGGCAGATCCTCTACTCCTCCCTCATCACCGACGTGCAGGCCGCCAAGGAGGTCCGGCTCTTCGGGCTGGGCGACTTCCTCAAGGGCCGGATGTTCGGGGAGCTGGCCACCATTCAGGCCGGTGAGCGGCGGCTGGACCGGCGGGAGGCGCTCACCCAGTCGGTGCTGGCGGTGCTGTCGGCCGCGGTCAGCGGCGCGGGACTGATCTGGGCGGTGCAGGCCGCCGTGGCCGGCCGGCTGACCCTCGGCGACGTGACCGCGTTCGCCGCGGCCGTGGCCGGGACGCAGGCCGCGCTGATCGCGACGGTGGAGAACGCCGCCCATGTCCGCCAGGCGCTGTCCCTGTTCGGCTACCACGAGCAGGTGACGTCGCTCCCCGACGACCTGCCGCCGCCGCGGTCGGCCGCCGCGCTGCCCGCGCTACGGCGGGGCATCGAGCTGCGCGACGTGTGGTTCCGCTACGACGACAGCCATCCGTGGGTGCTGAGGGGGGTCGATCTGACGATCCCCCACGGCGCGTCGGTCGCGCTGGTGGGGCTCAACGGAGCCGGCAAGAGCACCCTGATCAAGCTGCTGTGCCGGTTCTACGACCCGTCGCGGGGGACGATCCTCTGGGACGGGACGGACATCCGGGAGGTCCCGCCGGCCGAGCTGCGCGCCAGGATGGGCGTGCTCTTCCAGGACTACATGAGCTACGACCTGACGGCGGCGGAGAACATCGGGGTGGGCGAGATCGCCGCGCTGCCGGACCGCGCCCGCGTCCAGACCGCGGCCAGGATGGCCGGCGTCCACGAGACCCTCCAGGCGCTGCCCCGCGGCTACGACACCCTGCTGAGCCGGATCTTCTTCGGCGACGGGGACGAGGACGACCCGCAGGCCGGGGTGGTGCTCTCGGGAGGCCAGTGGCAGCGGGTGGCCCTGGCCCGCGCGCTGCTGCGCGAGGGGCGTGACCTGCTCATTCTCGACGAGCCCAGCTCGGGCCTGGACGCCCGGGCCGAGCACGAGATGCACCGGCGGCTGCGCGGGCACCGCGCCGGCCGTACCAGCCTGCTCGTGTCGCACCGGCTCGGCGCGGTCCGCGACGCGGACCTGATCGTCGTGCTCGACGGCGGCCGGATCACCGAGCGGGGGACGCACGCCGACCTCACGGCGGCGGGCGGGGAGTACGCCCGGCTGTTCGAGATGCAGGCGAGCGGCTACCGCGAGGACGCCGGCGTCCAGTGACCGCGCGGGCCGTCCTCCGGCGGCGGTGCTGACACCCTGAACATGGTCGACAGCGGTGAGTTACACTTCTTAAAGGAGGATATTTCCGATAAGCGCCCCTGGCCGGCGGGTCACGCCGAGGGTGCCGCGCGGTGGGTCCACGGCCGGCGGAGCCCACGGCGCCCCACCGGCCGGTGACCGCCCCGGATCGGAGGCGCCCTTGAGCACGCGACCGATCGGCGATCACGCCCTGCTGTCGGACTGCCGCTCCGCCGCGCTGGTCACCTCCGACGGTTCGGTGGACTGGCTGTGCTTCCCCCGCTTCGACAGCCCGGCGGTCTTCGCCCGGCTGCTCGACGAGGACGCCGGACACTGGTCCATCCGCCCCGCCCGCCCCGCCGAGGCCACCCGCAGGTATCTGGAGGACTCGCTGGTGCTGGAGACCACCTTCCGCAACCAGGACGGGACCGTGGTGCTCCTCGACGCGCTCGCCCTGGGCGGCCGGGAGCGCGGGCACTCGCTGGGCGCCTCCTCACCGGGAGTGCTCCTGCGGGAGGTGACCTGCGTCGAGGGGAGCGTGCCGCTGGAGATGACGTACGCGCCGCGACCCGAGTTCGGGCTGGTCCACCCGCTGATGGAGCCGGTCCGCGGCGGCCTGGTCGCGCGCGGCGGCGCCCACGTCCTCACCCTGTCGGCCCCGGTCGACCTGACGGTGAGCGACTCCACCGCGCGCGCCGCGGTCACACTGCGGGCCGGGCAGCGCCTCTGCCTGGCGCTCCAGGCGAGCTGGGGCTGGGCGCCCGAGCCGCCGCGCCGGCACCCCTGGCGCGTCCACCGCCGCCTCAAGGACACCGTCGCGGGCTGGCGCTCCTGGTCCCGGCTGCACACCGGCTACCGGGGGCCCTGGCAGGAGCAGGTCGGCCAGAGCGGCCGGGTGCTGCGGGCGCTGACCTTCTCTCCCACCGGCGCCATCGTCGCGGCGGCCACCACCTCCCTGCCCGAGAGCGTCGGCGGGGAGCGGAACTGGGACTACCGCTACACGTGGATCCGGGACACCAGCTTCACCCTGCAGGCGCTCGCCACGGCCACGTGCGAGTTGGAGGAGGCGTCGTTCTTCTCCTTCCTGGCCCGTGCCGCGGCCACCGAGCTCGACCGCGGCGTGGACCTGCAGATCATGTACGGCGTCGGCGGCGAGCGTGACCTGAGCGAGCGGCTGCTGCCCCACCTGGGCGGCTGGCGGGGCAGCGTCCCGGTCCGGGTCGGCAACGACGCGTGGCGCCAGCGCCAGATCGACGTGTACGGAGAGCTGCTCGACGCGGCCTGGCAGCTCTACGGCGACGCGGGCCGGCTCGATCGGCTCACCCGCTCCTTCCTGGTCGGCGTCGCCGAGACCGCCGCCCGCCGCTGGCAGGAGCCGGACCAGAGCCTCTGGGAGGTGCGCGGGCCCAGCCGCCACTACGTGCATTCGAAGCTGATGTGCTGGGTCGCCCTGGACCGGGCCGTCGCCCTGGCCCCCACCCTGGGGGCGACCGGCCGCGTCGCCGAGTGGGAGCGGACCAGGGAGCGGATCCGCGCCGAGATCCTGGCCCGGGGGTGGAGCGAGCGGGTGGGCGCCTTCACCCAGACCTTCGAGACCGACGATCTGGACGCGTCGGTGCTGATGATGCCCCTGGTCGGCTTCCTGCCCGGCGACGACCCCCGCGTCCGGGCCACGGTGGAGGCCGTCGCCGCGCACCTGACCGACGCGCGCGGCCTGGTCCACCGCTATCACAGCGCCGACGGCCTGCCGGGCGGGGAGGGCACGTTCCTGCTGTGCACCTTCTGGCTCGCCCACGCCCTGGCCCTCGCCGGCCGGGGCGGGCCCGCCAGGAAGGCGTTCGAGACCGCCGCGTCATACGCCAACGACGTCGGTCTCCTGGCCGAGGAGGTCGACTCGGTCACCGGCGAGCCCATCGGGAACTTCCCGCAGGCGTTCAGCCACATCGGTCTGATCAACGCCGCCCGCGCCATCCGCGACACCGGCGGGTGAGGACCGTGCCCGCACCGGCCCCGCCGGTGACGGTGGAGTGCCGTGTTTAATCCTTAATGTAATTAAATAGGGATATTTGGTACTCCTGTGGGTATTTGTCCACATGGAAGGTTCTGGGGCGGGAAGGGCGTATGTGGTGACGGAAAATCCGTCAGACCACTTTCCCGGAGGTAGTCATGGCACTACGGACCCCGCTCACGGCGATCGCGGCGACCTCCGCTGCCGTGCTGGCGTTGCTGGGTGGCACGCCGGCCTCGGCCCTGGCATCGACACCCACACCCACACCGACGTCGATGTCATCGGGTAAGGATCAGCCGTCCGCACAGGACAGGCAGTTCCTGGTCCAGGCGCACCAGGGCAACCTCGCCGAGATCGCCGCCGGCAAGCTCGCCCAGCGCAAGGGGACGTCCAAGGACGTCCGTGCGATCGGGGCCCTGCTCGTCGCCGACCACGCCAAGCTCGACCGCAAGCTCAGGGACGTCGCCCAGCGTCTCAGGGTGTCCCTGCCCCACGAGGCGACGGCGCGCCAGCAGACCAAGGCCAAGGAGCTGGGCGCCCTGTCCGGCGCGGAGTTCGACAAGGCCTGGACCAAAGCGATGATCTACGGCCACCGCGCGGCCCTGGCCGCCGCCAGGAAGGAGGCCGACAGCGGGTCGCTGCCCCAGGTCGAGGCGCTCGCCAAGGCCAGCCAGCCGGTCATCCAGGACCACCTCGACAAGTTGCTCGCCGCCCAGAAGTCCCTCGGAGCCCTGGGGGCGGTCCCGCCGCGGACGGTCCAGGTGGCGGCCGCGCCGCAGGCGGCCACCGGCTGACCGTCCGGGTATCGGGACGGGCCCCCGAGGTGGTCGGCGGCGAGGGCGGGCGAGATCCGTCCAGTCATCCGCAACCGGTGCGCAGGACCGTCGGTCTATTCATGGGGTGAGAGCCCATTCCATGCGGGGACGAGAGGAACGGTCGTGACGGCGGGATCACCACGGGGATCGGCATGATCTCGCACGAGATCATGAGCGGGCCGCACGGGCCGGCCCTGTCGCGCGTCCCGGGCGACGCCGGGGCGCTGGCCGAGCTGGTGCGCGGCCAGTACGGCGATGACCAGTACGGCGGCCGGCACGGCGGCGGCCGGCAGGACGGCCGGATCCGAGACCTGGCCGCGCTGCTGGCCGAGCAGCGGCCGCTCCACCACCTGCTGCCCCTGCTGGAGCGCGTGCCCGCCGAGCCGGACGCGTGGGCGGAGCTGGTCGCCTGCCTGGCGCAGGAGCTGGTGGTGCGCCGCGTCAACCTGGCCCGGGTGCCCGCGGCGGTGCGGTGCGCGGCCGCCCTGCGGGAGCTGGGCCACCCCCTGGCCGGACTGCCCCTGAAGCGCACCCGGGCGGAGCGCCAGGCGGACGCGGCCTGCTCCGGCCCCGGCTGGACGCCCTACCGCCGGCTCCCCGTCCCGGAGCACCCGGAGATCACGCGGCTCCTCCAGGACCCGGCCGGACCGGAGGGTCCGGTGGCCGGGGGAGGAGGGGAGCGCCCCACCCCGCGGTGGGACGCCTGGCTCGCGCGCGGAGGGGCTCCGGGGCGCGGAGCCGAGATCGTGAGCACCCGGGAGGACGGGCGGCTGATCACCGCCGCGGTGGAGCACTGGAGCTCGCCGGGGGAGGCGATGATCATCGAGCTCCCCCGGTGTCTCGACCCCCAGGGGCTGGTGCCCCTGGGGGTGAACACGTTCCTGCCGGACGCCTTCGGCGCCCGGATCGCGCTGAACGGCGAGCGGGCCGGGCTGAGCGCGGTGGTGGGCGAGCTGTTCACCATGGCCTACTGCGACGCCACCTACTCCCGAGGGCTCCGCGGCGGGTACGGCAGGCTGAAGGCGTGGCAGTCGGTCGCGGGGTTCGTGCGCGCCCCGGCCGAGGCGTCCGTCCACCGGGTCAACGAGCTCGCCGCCCGGTGGCGATGGATGGCGTTCAGGACCACCAGGCGGCAGCCGTACTGGGTGTACCAGGAGCTCGCGATCGGCGCGCTCAGCCCGCGCGGAGACGTGCTGAGCCTGCTGCTCTCCCACGACACCGACTAAGTGCCGCGTTCCTCACGGTGGTCCGGCCGGAGCGCCGGAGGCGGCCGTGCGCCGGTGTCCCGCCCGCGCGGCGGGCCGTCCGTCAGACCAGGTCGAGGACGGCCTTGCCGTGCAGGCGGCGTTCACGCAGGGCGTCGAAGGCCTCGGTGGCCTCCTCCCAGGTCCCGCGCCAGGTGATGCCCGGGTCGAGGGTGCCGGCGGCGACCTGTTCGGCGAGGCGGGTCAGGTCGGGAGCGAGATCGGTGCAGGCCAGGAGGTAGAAGGTGGTGAGGGTGCGGTTGTGGCGGCCCTCGTTGCCCAGGAACGCGCCCGGGGGGAAGGTGGTGTCCTCCTGCGCGGCATGGCCGACGGTGACCAGGGTGCCGTGTTCGGCGAGCCGGGCGTACGCGTCGACGAGGTGGGTGCCGCCGACCAGCTCGACGACGCCGTCCACCGGTGCGCCGAGCTCCCGGGGTGCGGTGATCACCTCGTCGGCGCCGAGCAGCCGCAGGTTCTTCTCGTGCGTCTCCGGATCGCCGGTGACCGCCACCACGTGCGCACCGCCCTGGTGGGCGAGTTGCACCGCGTATCTGCCGACGCCGCCGGTGGCCCCGGTGACCAGGACGCGCCTGCCCGGCAGGGCGCCGATCCTGTGCAGGGCGCGCAGCGCGCTGACTCCCGCGACCGGGACCGTGGCGACGGCCCCGAGGTCGGCGCCGGCCGGGACCGTGCCGATCAACGCGGTGTCCACGGCCCGGAGCCCGGCCCAGGCGCCGCCGTCGGCCACGGTGACCACCGGGGTCCCGGCGGCCGGCCCGGATCCGTCCGCCGCGGGACGTTCCACCACGCCGGCCGCGTCCCAGCCCGGGACGGCCCCGTCGGGCTCCCCCGCGAGGACGTACTTCACCTCGCCGTAGTTCAGGGAGGTCGCGGCGACCCGGATCAGGGCCTCGTGCGGAGCCGGTTCGGGGTCGCGGATCTCGGCGAGCCGCAGCCCGGCTGGGACGGAACGGTCGACGACCAGAGCACGCATGGGCGTACGCCTTTCGGATGGAGCGGAGGTGCCTGCCGTCACTATAACGCCACTGGGTGGCAAAAGCGCGTTGGAGGCTTTGGCTTCCCGGGCGCGCCAGGCCGTGCTCGACCGGATGCCGCTCCGCACCCTGCGGCTGGTCAGGTCGGCGCCGCGGCTCTTCGTAGGCCGACGAGAGGGTCTCCGCCTCCGGTCCATGGGGTCACGGCCGTCCGATGACCGGGACTTCCCGGGAGCGCGGTCAGCCCTGCGGCACCGGGCACTCGCGCGTTATCGACACGGTGTCGACCCACACGTCGAAGAAGAGGTCGTAGTGGCCGAAGTCCCCGGCGTCGTCGCGCGCGCTGAGAGTGAGCCTGTGCGTCCAGCGCGGGATCTGCTTCGGATCGTCGGGCCTGGTCCGGGCCGGCTGCCTCGGCGGCCCGAAATCGCCCACCTGGTCCCAGGGGATCCGCAGGCTCTGGCCCGGATAGGGATCGTCGCCCATCCCGAAGACGTCGCCCATGACGAACCCGAAGGCGAAGGCCAGGGTGTCCCGGAACCACGTCTCCTCGGTGACCGACTCGGCCGGAAGCCCGGTGAGCGCGCCGAGAAGCTGCCCGCCCTTCTGCGCTATCTGGTCGGCGAGGTTGCGCGCGACGCCGTCCACGTCGGCGAAGTCGTCGTGCTCGATGAGCGTCCCGACGACGACCACGTCCTGGATCGGACCTTCGTACAGCAGCTGGTCGGTCGTCCAGATCCGCGAACCGCGCTCGCCCATGCTCAGGGTCCCGTCGCCGCCCGGGAAGGAGTGGGTCTTCAGTGCGCTGTTGCTGGGCCCGATGAGTCCGACGACCCCGTAAACCTCGTCTTCGCCTTCCTGGCGTGACACGCACTCCAGCCCCACGAAATTGACCTTCATCACCTTGTTGGTCAGAACGTGACACTGGCCGTGATGCTTCACCGTTATCTTTCCCGACCGGAAATCGGCTTCCCAGTCGGTGCCGTTCTTGCGCACACTCAGCTCTGGGGTCCGGGGCAGGCCGAGCGAGCTTCTCGGGCCGCCTTCCGCGTTCCAGACGGCTCTGATCGCGCGCTCGGCCGTGATCTTCTCCATCGCCTCGGCGATTCCGCCGTGCTCTCTCTCCTTAATGATCCTTGGGAGGCGGATATGGGGATTCTCCGGCTCTCTGAACCTGTTGATGTCCGGGTCTCGTGGGGGCATCGCTCACTCCCTGGGGTGGGAAGCGGAACAAGGGCGGAGCTCCGAGGGCGCCCGCGGCGGAGGGCGGCGGCACCGGGGAGAAACCTCAGAAGATCGCGTGCGGACCCCGGCGGTCGGCCGTCAACCCGTCGATCGGCCTGATCTCGGCGGCGAAATCGTGATCAGTATCTTTACATATGACACCGGTCCATTCCAGGGGCCTTCCAGCATTTCTCCATCGCCGCGCGGCCGCCCCCTGGAATCCCCGGGCGCATTCTTTCCAGAACCCCGCCGGGCCGCATTCTTCCGAAAACCCCGCATTCTTCCGAAAACCCCGGATTCTTCCGAAAACCCCGGATTCTTCCGAAAACCCCGGCGGGCCGCGGAGCCGGCGGGGTCAGCGGCTGACCGCGTCCGCCGGGCGCAGGAGGTCCAGGTCGGAGCGGCGGGGGAGGCTCTCCCAGTCGCCGTCCGCGGCGACCGCGAAGGCCCCCGCCGCGCACGCGGTCGCCAGGCGGCGTCCCGGGCCGGTCCCCTCCAGGGTCTCGGCGAGCCAGCCCGCGGCGAAGGCGTCACCGGCCCCCACGGGGTCGAGTTCGGTGACGGGGTAGGGCTCCGCGTGCCGTACGGCGCCGTCGGAGAGCTCCACCGCGCCGAGCGGGCCGCGTTTGATGAGCACGTGACGCGGGCCGAGCTCCGACAGGGCCCTGGCCAGGGCGGCCGGGTCCGCGCCGTCGACGATCAGGCGGGCCTCCGCCTCGGTCGCGAACAGGACGTCCGTCGCCGCGACGGTCTCCCGCAGTACGGCGGCGGCCTCGTGGGGCGACCACAGGGCGCGGCGGTAGTTGATGTCCATCGACACGGTCGCGCCCGCGTCGCGGGCCTCGGCGACCGCGGCGCGCACCGCCTCCCGGGCGGAGGCGGACAGCGCGAGCGTGATCCCCGTGATGTGCAGCACGCGCGCCGAGCGGACCAGTGAGAGGTCGAGGTCCGCGGGCCGGAGCCGGGATCCCGCGCTCCCGGAGCGGTAGTAGCGCACGTCGACCATCTCGGCGGTGCGCCGGTTCTTGATCATCAATCCGGTGGGCGCGTCAGGGTCGACGATCATCCCCCGGACGTCGACGCCCTCGCCCGCCAGCGTCGAGCGGAGCAGCTCCCCGAACTCGTCGGCGCCCACCCGGCCGATCCACGCCGCGCGCCGGCCGAGGCGGGTGACGCCGATCGCCACGTTCGACTCCGCGCCCCCGACGCTCAGCCCGAAGTCGCGAGCGTGCCGGAGCAGGCCGGTACGCCGCGCGGTGAACAGCGCCATGCTCTCACCCAGCGTTACCAGATCGATCATCAGAAATTGGTCCTTAGGGGCTCGTCCGTGCCGGTCAACGGGTCGGTCTCAGCTTTTTCAACGGGTCGATCCCAGCTTCCTGGAGATGCGCAGCGCCGTCTCCGCCACCAGCGGCCCCAGATCGCGGACCCGCGCGGCGGTGATCCGCGAGGTGAGGCCGGAGACGGAGATGGCCGAGGTCGCGGTGTCGGTGTGGTTGAAGATCGGTGCGGCGACGCAGCGCACCTCGGGTTCGTTCTCGCGGTCGTCGACCGAGTAGCCCCGCTGCCGGATCCGGCCCAGCTCGGCGCGGAGCCGGTCGGGGCCGGTGATGGTGTGGCGGGTGATCTGCGGCATCCCGGCGGCCACGACCCTCTCGACGTCCTCCTCCGGCTGCCAGGCGAGGATCGCCTTGCCGACGGCGGTGCAGTAGACGGGGGCCCGGCTGCCGATCCGCGAGGCCATCCGCACGTTGGTCTCGTTCTCGACCTTGTCGATGTAGACCACGTCCGGCGGGTCGTAGACCACGAGGTGGACGGTCTCCCGGACCTCGGTCATCAGGCGGTGCGACTCCTCGGCGGCCACCGTCCGCAGGTCGAGCGTGGCCAGGTAGGACTGGCCGAGACGGAGTGCGCCGTGCCCGAGCCGGTAGGCGCCGCTCCTGCGGTCGCGGTCGAGGAGCCTGGCCTCGACGAGCGGGGCGGTCAGCCGGAGCACCGTGCTCTTGGACAGGCCCAGCGCCTCGGCGAGCCTGGTGAGCGACAGTCCCTGGCCGCCGCCCGCGTGATCGCGCACGTGTTCCAGCACGGCGAGGGCACGCCGGAGCGAGGCCGACTGGTTGCGTTCCGGGGCAGGTTCGTTCATCACGGCCTCAGTGAGGATTCGGTGGGTCGAACACGCAGGTCAAATTAGGGGAGCCGGAGCCCTCGCCGCTACTTTGCAACACAACGTTCTGCACTGCACAACATAATACGCTCCCTCTTCCCGTGACCGGCGGCCCCTTCCTAAGGTCTGCCGCCAACAGGAGGAGAAAGTCGTGAAGATCCTGAATTGGGCAGCGGCAGGTGTGGCCCTGCTGGCCCTCGCCGCATGCGCGCCGTCCACCGCCCCGTCCGCGAGCGGTGGCGACGACAAGTCCGGGACCCTGCGGGTGTGGCTCTTCGACGAGCCCAACCGCGCTCCCAAGGAGAAGGTCGTCGGAGAGGCGATCAAGGAGTTCACCGCCGCCAACGCGGACGTGAAGGTCGAGGTCACCTACATCCCGACGACGCCGGCCCGGCACGAGAAGTTCAAGGGCGCGTTCAACGACCCGGCGAGCGCCCCCGACGTCGCCGAGTACGGCAACACCGACCTCGCCGAGTACGCCGCCGCGGGAGGCTTCGCCGACCTGGGCGCCGACCTGCAGAGCTGGCCGGAGGGCAAGGACGTCGGCGCCGACCTGCTGAAGTCCGCGACCGTCGACGGCAAGGTCTACGGCCTGCCCTGGTACATCGGCATCCGCGCCCTCTACTACCGCACCGACGTCTTCTCGGAGCTCGGCCTCAAGCCGCCCACGACGATCGAGAGCCTCACCTCGGCCGCCCGCGAGATCCGCAAGAAGAAGCCCGAGCTGTACGGCCTGGCCGTCGGCGGCGAGTACACCTTCGGCGCGCTCCCGTTCGTCTGGGACGCCGGCGGCGACATCGAGAACCTCGACAGCCCCGAGTCCCGCAAGGGCGTGCAGGCATACACCGACCTGCTCAGCGACGACAACTGCCCGCCGCAGGCCTGCGCGAGCCTCACCGGCGGCAAGACCGTCGAGCTGTTCGCCAGCGGCAAGGCGGCCATGGGCATCCTCGGCAACTTCAGCCGCGCCGCGGTCGACGCGGGCGCGGCGGCGGGCAAGTACGCCGTGGTGCCGCTGCCGGGCGCCAAGGAGGGCTCGATCGCCCCGGCCTTCTCCGGCGGCAACAACCTCGGCGTCATGAAGAACAGCAAGCACCGCTCGCTGGCCGTGAAGTTCCTGCAGCTGCTGGGCGGCAAGGCGTACCAGACCAAGATGTACGAGGCCATGGGCAACCTGCCCACGCTGACCTCGGCCCGTGACGAGCTCGCGGCCAAGGACTCCTTCCTCAAGCCGTTCCTCGACACCGTCGCGGCCGGAACCCGTTTCGTGCCGATCGACCCGGCCTGGGTGAAGATCGACAACCAGAAGGTCATCCCGACCATGCTCCAGAAGATCGCGACCAAGCAGGCCACCGTCGAGCAGGCCACCGACGAGGCCGCGGCGGCCGTGAAGGCCGCGTTCGGCCGGTCATGACGACGGTCACCACGGCGCCGGCGGGCCCGGACACCCAGGTCCGCCAGGCATCGCCGCGTCCCGGGGGCAGGCTCCGGCCCTGGCTCTACCTGCTGCCGTCGGCGGCGGTGCTGCTGCCGCTCTTCGGCTATCCGATCTACATGCTCGGCCTGCTCTCGGTGTTCGACTACCGGCAGGCGCAGGTCAGCGGGGGCGAGCCGACGCGCTTCATCGGCGCCGACAACTACACGGCGCTCCTGGGCGACCAGCGCTTCTGGTCGGTGCTGGGGCAGACCGTGGTGTTCGCCGCCGCCCTGGTGGTCGCGACGCTGGCCGTCGGCGCGGCGCTCGCCGTCGTGCTGACCAGGGCCGGCCGGGTGCCCCGTCTGCTGCTGTCGCTGGCGGCCATGGCGGCCTGGGCCGCGCCCGCGATGACCGGGGCGACGGTCTGGATGTTCCTCTTCGACGCCGACCTGGGCCTGGTCAACCAGCTCCTGGGCATCGAGGGCTACAACTGGTTCTACGACAAGTGGGTCACCTTCGGCATCGTCGGCGCGACCGTGGTCTGGCACTCCTTCCCCTTCGTCATGGTGACGCTCTACGCCGGCATCCAGGCCATCCCGGGCTCGGTGCTGGAGGCGGCCTCGCTCGACGGGGCCTCGGCGTGGCACACCTTCTGGCGGATCATCGTGCCGATGCTGCGGCCACTGATCACGATCGTGGTCATCCAGTCGATCATCTGGGACTTCAAGATCTTCACGCAGATCTACGTGATGACCAACGGCGGCGGCATCGCGGGCCAGAACTCCGTGCTCAACGTCTACGCCTACCAGACCGCCTTCGGCTCCTCGGAGTACGGGCTCGGCTCGGCCATCGGCGTGATCATGACGCTGATCCTGCTCGCGGTCACCCTGCTCTACATCCGCGCCCTCTACCGCAGCGGGGAGAAGCTGTGAGCAGATCCCGCCTGATCGCCAACGCCGTCGCGGTGGCCGCCGCGGTCGTCACGTTCTTCCCGATCTACTGGATGGTGCTCTCGGCGCTCAAGCCCGCCGGTGAGATCCAGTCGCTGGAGGTCCGCCCCTGGACCCTGGCGCCCACCTTCGAGCACTTCCAGCGCGTGCTCGGCGGGGAGAACTTCGGCCGCTACTTCCTCAACAGCCTCGTCGTCGCCCTGACGGTCGTCGTCCTGTCGGCGGTGGTGGCCTTCCTCGCCGCCGTGGCGGTGACCCGGTTCCGTTTCCGGTTCCGCACCACCGTGCTGATCATGTTCCTGGTGGCCCAGATGGTGCCGGTGGAGGCGCTGACCATCCCGCTGTTCTTCCTGGTCCGCGACATCGGCACGGTGGTGCCGGGGGTGGGGCTCAACACGCTGGGCTCGCTGGTCCTGGTCCACCTGGCCTTCTCGCTGCCGTTCGCGGTCTGGATGATGCGGGGGTTCGTGGCCGCGGTGCCCGAGGCGCTGGAGGAGGCCGCGATGATCGACGGCGCGAGCCGCCCGGTCATCCTGTGGCGGATCCTGTTCCCACTTGTCGCGCCGGGCCTGATCGCGACCAGCGTGTTCTCCTTCATCACCGCCTGGAACGACTTCATCTTCGCCAGGACCTTCATCATCTCGGCCAAGGACAGCCAGACCCTGCCCGCGGCCCTGCTGGTCTTCTTCAAACCCGACGAGAACGACTGGGGGGGAATCATGGCGGCCTCGACGCTGATGACCGTTCCCGTGCTGATCTTCTTCGTGGCCGTCCAGCGCAGGCTGGTGGCGGGGCTCGGCGGGGCGGTGAAGGATTGACCCCCCAGCGCCCGACCCCGTACGGGCAGACCCCCGGGGCACCGGCCTCTCCCGGGCAGACCCCCGGGGCACCGGCCTCTCCCGGGCAGACCCCCGGAACGTCTGCCTCTCGCAGACAGCCCTCCACGGAGTCCGTTTCTTCCGGGCAGTCCTTCACGGAGTCCGCTCCTTCCGGGCAGCTTTCCGGGGCAGCGGCCGCCTACGGGCTGATCCCGCGGCCGTCCTCGGTCCGGCCCGGCTCCGGCGAGTTCACGCTGACGCCCGGCACCGCCCTCGACGCGCCGGCCGAGCTGGCCGGGGTGGCCGCCTGGCTCCGCTCGGCGCTCGGCCCGGCCGCCGGGTGCGCACTGCTGCCGTCAGGGGCCGGCGCCGCTGACGGGGACGGCCCCGGAGACCTCGGCGGCCCCGGCGGCTCCGGAAACCCCGGCGGGCCCGGAGACCCCGCGGACCCCGCAGGCCCCGGGGCGGGGGAAGGGCCGGCGGCCGGAGGGGAGGGACGCGTCGTGCTGGCGCTCGGCGCCGACCTGGCGGCCGAGGAGTTCCGCCTCCGGATCACCCCTTCCGGCGTGCGGATCACCGGCGGTGACGCCGCCGGGGTGTTCTACGGTGCGCAGACCCTCCGGCAGCTGCTCCCGCCCGCCGCGCTGCGCCGCGCGCCCGTGGCGGGCGGCCCGCTGACCGTGCCCGCCGTCGAGATCGAGGACCGGCCCCGGTACGGCTGGCGCGGATGCATGCTGGACGTCGCCCGGCACTTCATGCCCAAGGCGGACCTGCTGCGCTTCGTCGACCTGCTCGCCCTGCACAAGCTGAACGTCCTCCACCTCCACCTGACCGACGACCAGGGCTGGCGGGTGGAGATCGCCAAATACCCGCGGCTGACCTCGGTGGGGGGCTGGCGGCCCTCGACCATGCTCGGCTCCCGCCAGCACGGGGCCTTCCTGCCCCGCCCGCACGGCGGTTTCTACACCGCCGACGACGTGCGGGAGATCGTCGCCTACGCGGCCGAGCGGCACATCACCGTGGTGCCCGAGATCGACCTGCCCGGCCACACCCAGGCCGCGGTCGCCGCCTACCCCTGGCTCGGCGTGGCGCCGGCCGAGGGGGCGCCGCCGGTCGAGGTCCGCACCTCGTGGGGGGTCTCCGAGCACGTCCTCGACGTCACCTCCGCCGCGGCGCTGGACTTCTGCCGTGACGTGCTGGACGAGGTCATGGAGCTGTTCCCCGCCTCCCACGTGGGCATCGGCGGAGACGAGTGCCCCGGTGACGCCCGTGCGCGCGCCGCCTTCGTCACCGCCCTGGCCGAGCACGTCACCGGCCGGGGGCGCGTGCCGTACGCCTGGGACGAGATCCTGGAGTGCGGTGCGGTCCCCGGGGTGACGGTGGCCGCCTGGCGCGGGCCGGGCGCGGCGGTCGAGGCGGCGCGGGCCGGCCACCGGGTGGTCTCCTGCCCGGACATGTCCGTCTACTTCGACTACCGCCAGTCGGAGCTGCCGGAGGAACCCATCCCCGTCGGCCCGCCGCTCTCCGTCCAGGACGTCCACGCCTTCGACCCCGAGCCGGAGGGGCTGAGCCCGGCCGAGCGCTCCCGCGTGATCGGGGCGCAGTGCAACGTCTGGACCGAGCACATGGACAGCCCGCGGGCCGTCGACTACAAGGTCTTCCCCCGGCTGTGCGCGTTCGCCGAGACCGTGTGGTCGGCCGAGCGCGCGCCGTACCCGGACTTCGCCCGGCGGCTGGAGACGCACACGGCCCGGCTCGACGCGCTGGGAGTGGAGTACCGGCCCGCGGCGGGCCCGCACCCGTGGCAGAGCCGCCCCGACGCCCCGGGCTGGCCGATCAGCAGGGCACAGCGGGAGGCCATGATCGCCGAGTTCGGCGTCGGGGAGGTCCGGGGGTAGGCGGGCGCCGCGCCGCTCATGACCCGTCTCGGCTTGGCGGGATACCGATGATTTTCGCCCGGTCCCGGGGCTAGCTGTCGCTCGGGACGCTTGACAGGCCAAAATTGGTCCGTGGTCAGGATCGGATCGGTAGAGATGAGCGATTGCGAGCGTGGGCAACTTCCGCCAGTGCTGGGACAGCTGTTCGCCGACGGCGGTGACGGACGGACGCTCTCGGCCGAGCTGCCGCCCGGAGACGTGGTCTGGCCCGACCCTGGTTACGCTCGGTTCGCCATCGACCACCGTCCGGCGTTCTGGCTGAGCGACACGGCGGTCTCCGCCGAGCTCTGGGCCGAGCTGCGGGCCGAGCACGGCCGCTCGGGCCTGTGGCCGGTGCTGCTCGAGGACTCCGTCCAGCCGTGGTCGGCCGGGCAGATCGCCCCGGACGCGGCCGCGGAGATCGACAACTACCACGCAGCCGCGTTCATGGCCGAGGTGTGGTCGGACTGGATCGAGAAGGCCCACGCCGACCAGCTCGAACTGCTGGCCCCCTTCGGCCCGCAGTGCCCGGGGCCGGCCGCGTCGGGGGAGCTCGCCGCCGACCCCGGCGTGGTCGCCGACTGGTACGCCGGGCTGGTGGCCGAGCGCAGGACCCCGCTCGGGCTGGTCGCCGCCGAGCGGGGGGCCGACGCGCTGGCCGTCATGGGGTGGCAGGGCGCGCTGAACCACAACGAGTGGATGGTCCCGCTCGCGGCCGTGGTGCGGAGCTGGGAGGACAGGTTCGGGGCGCGGGTGGTCGGCATCGGTTTCAACACCCTGGACCTGAGCGTCGCCGCGCCCCCCGTCACCCCGGAGCACGCCCTGCACGTCGCCGCCGAGCACTGGACCTTCTGCCCCGACAGCGTCATCTACAGCGCCGGGACGCTGACCGACTACGCCGAGCAGATCAGGGGCCGGAACGCCTGGTCGTTCTGGTGGGACTGATCATCGGAGCAGGAAGTCCCGCAGCAGCGGGAGATAGCGGGGCTGCTCGGTGGTGATGGAATGGCCCGCTCCCGCGAGGCGGACGAGCGTGGAGCCCCGCAGGGCGCGCCGGTAGTCCTCGGCCACCTCGGGCTTCAGATAGTCGCACTCGCCCCGCAGGATCAGCGCCGGGACCTCGACCGCGCGCAGCGCGGGGCGGGGATCGGCGGCCCGTTCGGCATCGGCCGAGGTGAGCTGGTTGACGTAGAAGCCGGGACGGTTGTCGTGGACAGGGGCCGCCGGAGCACCCGGGCACCGGGTGGCGTCCTTGCCGGTCAGCAAGACACGCCGGAACCACGGGTCGGCCTCGTCGTCGGGCACCAGCGCGTGGGCGGCGTCCGGGTTGACGCCCATCAACACGCTGTGGACGATCATCCTCGGGGTGTCGGTCAGCTCGTCCCGCAGGCGGGTCTGCGCGGGCGGGAGCCCGCCCCACGGGTCGCCGGTGTCGTGGTCCGGGTAGGCGCCCTCCCAGAGCGGCCCGGGGGAGACGAAGACCGCCTTGGCCACGTGCTCGGGGTGGGCGGCCAGGTAGCGCGCGGTGAGCGAGCCGCCCCAGGATCGGCCGACGAGGATGAGCCTGTCGGCCCCCAGGACGTGCCGGATGGCTTCGAGGTCGGCCACGTGCCGGGCGACGGTGTAGCCGGTGACATCGGCCAGCCGGGTGGACCGGCCCGCCCCGACCTGGTCGTAGGCGTAGACGTCGAAGCCGCGGTCGGCCAGGGCGCGGGCCGCGTCGGGGGCGCCCTCGCCGGGCGTGCCCGGACCGCCGTGCAGGAAGATCACCGGCGTGGGTCGGGGCTCGGCCGCCCTGGTCACGGTGTAGGCGATCCTGGAGCCGGTGGGCAGGTCCCAGAAGGCGACGCCGGCCGGGGCCGGGGCCGTCGGACCCCCGGGCATCGGCCGGAACACGGTGACCGCTGCGGTCGCCGCGACGGCGAGGGCGACCGATCCGGCCAAGGCCGCCGCGACGGGTCCTGGACGGCGGATCACCAGCAGGGCCAAGGCGAGCCGGATCAGCGGGAACCCGGTGACGAGCGTCGCGCCGAGTGCCGCCGCGCAGAGGAGCGGGATCACCGCCGTGACGGCGGCGCCCCCGAAGAAGGCGGCCCCGCCCGCGGCCACGGCCACGATCGCGGCGACCGGCAGCAGGACGCCTCCCGCCAGGCGGCGCACGAGAGCCGGGCGGCGGGAGCCGGTCGGGCGCGCTCCGACGGGGGCGGAGTCCGGGACCGCGGTGGCGGCGGGTCCGGAGGTAACGGAAGTGGCGGGCATCGAGGGGACGGGTACAGCGGCGCGGTGGCCGGGGATGGCGGCGGAGGGGAGGGGTGGCGGGGGAGGGGGCTCGTCTTCCATGGCTCTCACGCTAGGAGCGGGGAACGCGGTGATCGCCCTCCTTCAGGACCGTCCCCACCCCCGCCGTGCGGCGGGGGTCCTCTCGCCCGGGGGACGGATGCCGCCGGCGGCCCCGTCCTCGTCCTCGGACCGGACAGCCGTCCGGACGGGCCCGTCCCGCCGACGTCGGGAGCCCAGCGCCCAGCGTCCGGAGCCCGAAGCCCAGTGCCCAGCGCCCAGCGCCCGAAGTTCGAAGCCCGAAGCCCGAAGCCCAGCGCCCGACGCCCAGCGCCCAGCGCCCAGTGCCCAGCGTCCGGAGCCCGACGCCCGGCGACCGGCCTGGACGCCGCGTCGCGCCGGTGCGGTCGGGACGTCGTGGGAGGCGGGGTCCCCCGGGACGTCGCGGGAGGCGGGGTCACCGCATCCCGGGACGGACCAGTCCGGCCTCGTAGGCGGCGATCGTGGCCTGGACGCGGTCGCGGACCCCGAGCTGGGCGAGGATCCGCGCGACGTGGTCCTTGACCGTGGCCGGGCTGATCCCCAGGGAGGCGGCGATCTCGGCGTTGGACAGGCCCCGGGCGACGTGCAGGAGAACCTGGGTCTCTCGGGGGGTGAGACCAGCGACGCGGGCGGTGTCAGCCGGGCCGGCGCCGGCGGCGAAGCGGTCGAGCAGCCGCCGGGTCACCCCGGGGTCGAGCAGCGCGTCACCCCTGGCGACCACCCGGACCGCGTCGATGACCCGTTCGGGGTCGGCGTCCTTCAGCAGGAACCCGGCGGCTCCCGCGCGCAGCGCCGCGAACACATACTCGTCCAGGCCGAAGGTGGTGAGCACCACCACCTTCACGCCCGGGACCTCCGCCGTGATCCGGGCCGTGGCCGCGAGCCCGTCGAGGCCGGGCATCCTGATGTCCAGGACGGCCACGTCGGGCAGCAGGGACGCCGCCTGGGCCACGGCCGTCCCGCCGTCGGCGGCCTGGCCGACGACGGTGATGTCCGCTTCGGCGTCGAGCACCGCGGTGATCCCCACCCGGACCACCGCCTGGTCGTCGGCGACCGTCACCCGGATCACGCCGGCCTCACCTCCGGCAGCCACACCCGCACCCCGTCCTCCGTCTCGGTGACCGTACCGCCTGCGGCGTCGGCCGTGGCGCGCACCTTCCGGGCCTCGGCCGGGCCGGACAGCGCCAGGCCGTCCGGAAGGTAGGCCACGGTCACCGTCACGCCGCTCATGCCGTTCATGCCGTTCATGCCGCTCATGCCGCTCACACCGCCGGGCAGCATGGCTTCGGCGATCCGGTAGGCGGCGACCTCGACGGTGGCGGGCATCGGCCGGCGCGTCCCCGTGTAACGGACGGCGGTGTGGCTCCTGGCGGCCAGGGCGGAGATCGCGGCGATGACGGGGGGAAGGGCGTCGTCGGCGGGATCGTCGCGCAGCTCGCCGAGGAGTTCGCGCAGCGCGGTGAGACCGGCCCTGGCCTCGGTCAGGACGGTGTCGAGGCGCCGCTCGTCGGCCGCCCTGACCGCCGACTCGGCCCGCGATCTGGCGGTACGGCGCAGCCCGGCGGCGATCCGGTCCCGCTCGGCCCGGGCCGCCGCCGCCGCGTCCCGGTCGAGCCGGTCGCGCTCCAGCGCCGCGGCGTCCCACAGCCGGCGCCGCCGCCCGCCGACGGACACGCCCGCGGCCCACACCGCGACGGTGGGGACGGCCAACGCCGCCGTGAGCGTCGCCCAGACGGCTGTCGGCGGCCCCGTCAAGCCGTCGACCAGGGGGTAGGCGCCCAGGGCCGCCACCGCGAGCGGGGCCGGCCAGCCGCGCCCGCCGTACGCGCCGACGCTGTAGATCAAAGTCAGCTCCACCCACCAGCACAACAGCACCAGCTGCGCCGACTCCGGCGCGGTCCACCCGGCCGCGTCGCACCACAGCCAGGCCGACAGCACCGACTGCGCCGCGGCCAGGCTCGGCCACGGCAGCTCGCGACGCCACCTCAGCGGCAGGGCGTGCAGTACGAGCAGGACCGACAGCAGCGCTCCGGACGCCGGGGTCGCGAACGGCTCAGGCGCCTCCGCGTGGAGCAGCCCGGCTCCGGCGGGCAGCGCCACGGCCAGTACCACCAGGGCCCAGTCCAGCGCCGCCGTCCCCCGCCAGCCCACCGCACGGCCGTGCCGGTGGGCGTCCCGTCGGCTGTCGTCGTGGCGGAGCCGGGGGAACGGGCGGGGGCGGCCGAGGGCGGGGGAGGAGGCGGCCGTGAGCGGGAGGCGGGCCTGGACCGTCCAGCCGCGGGGCGGCGGGGGAGTCCGCGCCGTCTCCGGCGCGGACGCGGGTCCGTACGGCGGGGCGCGATGCGGGAGGGGGCCGGTGCGCCCGCTGGTGCGCAGACCGCTGTCCGGGCCGGTGCGCCCGCTGGTGCGCGGGTCGTTGCCCGGGTCGAGGCGCCGGCCGGTGCGTGGGTCGCTGTCCGGGTCGCTGTCCGGGTTGCTGTCCGGGTTGCTGTCCGGGGCGGGGCGCGGGCCGGCGTGCAGGGTGCCGCCGAGGGCGCCGACGGCCCGGCGCAGGGTGGCGAGGCCGGCGCCCGTGCCCAGGCCGGAGACGGTCGCCGGGCCGCCGTCGTCGGTGACCGTAACCACCAGTCGGCCGGTGGCGGCCTCCGCCGCCGGGGGGCCGGCGACGACGGATGTGACCCCCGGGTCGCTGGCCGGAGCGGGCACCGGGCCGGTGGCGGCCGGTGCCGCCGAGGTGTCGTGGACGGCTTCCACCCGGACGTGGACGGCGGCGCCGGTGGCGTAGCGCATCGCGTTCGTCAGAGCCTCGCGGACCACGCGGAAGGCGACCGCGGCGAGTTCGGGCGGCGCGGTGGCGACCGTGCGGTGGTAGGTCACGCCGGGACGGCCGATGAGGAGGGTGTCGATGTCGCCGAGGGCGAAGGTACGGCCGCGGCGGTCCAGGGCGCAGAGGCGGTCGAGTTCGGCCACGGCCTGGCGGCCCGCGTCGGCGGCGTGGGTGACGGCCTCGGCGGCGCGGACCGGGTCGTCGAGGCGGAGGGCGGCGGCCGAGGCGACCACGATCCCGGTGAGCCGGTGGGCGGCCACGTCGTGGAGTTCGGCGGCGAGGCGGTCGCGTTCGGTGATGGCGGCCAGCCGGGGCACGGCCTCGGCGGCGGCCCGGTAGGCGGCGAGCGCCGCACGGTCGGCCCTGCGGCGACGGTGGGAACGCCCGATGGCCCATGCCATCGCGGCGCCGCCCGCCGTGAGCCCTCCCGCGCCGACGGAGTCCTGGAGACTCCCGCCGTGCATGACGGCCACGAGGGTGACGGCCGGCGCGGCGGCGACCGCTCCGATCGCCGCCGGCCCGGCCGTGCCGTACACCGCCAGTGCGTAAAGGACCGTGAGGAGCACCGCGCAACCGAGGGCGATCAGCACGGGCCCACACTACTGTCGGCATCGCCTACGGCCGCGGGTCCCGGGCGGCGCTCACCCGGACGGCGGACCCGGGCCGCCCGCCGGATCCGCCGGGACGCCGGAGCCCGGGGGCTGGGAGAAGCCCGTGGACGGTGGGTGCGGGAGCCGTTGACCGGGCTGGGACCGGTGGCCTTTTCCCGCCGCCGGCGTCGGCGGTGCCGATCTCGTCCCGGTCCTGCGGCGGATGGATGCCATGACCGCGGCTTTGCCCGGGATGGGGACGGGCGTTCCTGGATCTTCCGGAGAGCGGGCACAGGCCCGGCTGATGGGTGTTTTCCTCGACTCATAGGCGTGTACGGAGGTAATGAGGGCCGCCGACAAAGGGCCGGCACGCCGGCCGCGGCCATGGTGAGGGAGATCCCGCCCCTGTCCGCCGAGGGGCCGCATTCAGCCGGGAGAAGGGGCGTATCCCCAGCTCAACAGCTTGATCACTGATAAGCCGTTAAGTAACTCTCCTAACAGTTCCAATGGGGTCGGCGTTCCCGGTAGGCACGGTCAAGGCTTGACCAATGGCCTTTTCTTGGCTGTTGAGGTAGATCTTCTGGGGTTTCCATGGGTTTTGTTTTGCTTTGTCCCTGAATGGGGGGTAGTGTCCTATTCGTGATCGGTTGGCGACCTGCCCTTCAATAGAAGGAGCGGCCGGCCGACGTCGAATCCCGGAGGCCCTCAGGGTCACGGGAACCGGGGACCCACTTCTTGGGGTGAATCCGCCGCGAACGTGCGGCGGTAGGGCAACTCCACCGCCCGAATCCGTCAGCTAACCCGGTAGACGAGATGGAGAGGAGATCACCACATGGGGCACCACGCCCTCTTGCCGCCGGCGTCCACCCCGTTGGTGCCGGCCCTCTAAGACTTCCTCGCCGCGTCCGAACGCGGCCCCCCGCCGCGCTCCGCGTAGCGCCAGCACAGCTTGCTACGCCTCTTCTGTCCTGTGAGCGCGTATCCGCCTGCGCCTCTTCACGGCGCACGCGCCTCCCCGTTCCCTCGCGAAAGAGTCTTTTTACCTCATGCGTTTCTCCCTTGGTATGCGTAAGAACCGTTTCGTGGCCGCCGCCCTCCTCGGTGCGAGTGTCCTGACCTCCTCGGCCGTCGTCTCGGCTCTCCCCGCAGCGGCCGACACCGGCGCCTCCACCCCCGGCTCCGGCTCCGGCTCCGAGGTCGCCCTCCTGAAGGGCTCGACCAAGGCCTCCTACTTCTGGGACGACTCCTCCGGCCGCGCCGGGGACACCGGCCTGCCCGCGAGCGGCAAGCCGATGCAGAAGGGCATGATCGCCAGCCCGAGCTGGCCGCTGATGACCGAGGGTTACGTCGTCTACAAGGGCAAGAAGGCCAAGTTCTTCGTCGGCGACCGCGGCCCCGGCGTGCCCTCCAGCAGCGGTGTCATGATCGACCTCGACGCCAAGACCTTCGCCGACCTGACCGGCGGCACGTTCAACTCCGACACGCTCGGTGTGGACGGCAACGGTGGCATGGGCCACATCAAGGTCGACTACGTCATCACCAAGTGGGGCAGCGGCCCGGGCAAGAAGAACCAGCCCGTGCCGTTCTCCGCGGGCGCGTGGGGCCGGATCGACAACAACCCGGCCACCCCGCCGCAGGTGGTCAACAAGTAACCCCGAGGCTCGCCTCCCCAGCGAGACTCGCCCCCGCAGAAGCTCGCCTCCCGCGAAGACAGGAGCGGACGCCCACACCGGGCGTCCGCTCTTGCTCTCATTTCCACAGAATGACATTCTGTCCGGCATGACCAGCATGGCATCCGGTGCGGCGGGAGCGCCATGACCCGGCGCGCCCGGGCGAACGGCATCGAGCTCGCCTACGACACCTTCGGCGCGCCCGGAGGCCGCCCGCTCCTACTGATCATGGGGCTCGGCGCCCAGCGCATCCACTGGGACGAGGGGCTCTGTGAGCTGCTCGCCGACCGCGGGCACCACGTGGTCCGCTTCGACAACCGGGACGCCGGGGAGTCCACCCACCTCCACGGCGCCGCCGTGCCCGCCTTCGGCGGCGACGGGCAGCCCCCCTACCTGCTGGGCGACATGGCCGACGACGCCGCCGGGCTGCTCGACGCGCTCGGGTGGGAGTCCGCCCACGTGGTCGGCGCCTCGATGGGCGGCATGATCGCCCAGACGCTGGCGATCCGCTCCCCGCACCGGGTGCGCAGCCTCACCTCCATCATGTCCACCCCCAGCGTGCACGCCGCCCCGCCCACCGAGGCCGCGATGGCGGCGCTCATGGCGCTCGTCTCGCCCGACCGCGAGGCGGCCATCCGGCAGTCGCTGCTGACCTGGGAGGTCATCGGCTCGCCGGGCTACCCGCTCGACCGCGAGCGGATCGCCCGGCTGGCCGGGCTGAGCTACGACCGCTGCTACGACCCGGCGGGGACGGCCAGGCAGCTCGCCGGGATCATCGCCTCCGGCGACCGCGCGCCGCTGCTGAAGAACATCACGGTGCCCACCCTCGTGATGCACGGCGAGGACGACCAGCTCGTGCCGCTGCCCGGCGGGGTCGCCACGGCCGAGGCGGTCCCCGGGGCCAGACTGATCACCTTTCCCGGCATGGGCCACGACCTGCCGCGCCCGCTCTGGCCCGAGTTCGTCGCCGCGATCGACGAGCTCACCTCCGCCGCCGAGCGTTGAGCTCCGGTACGGCCCGCGCCTCCCGGGGCGCAAGCCGTACCGGAGGATCAGATTTCGAGCTTCTCCTCGATGCCGCGCATGTTGTGCCGCGCGAGCGCCAGGTTGGCCCGGCTGCGGTCCAGCGCCAGATAGAGGAAGAGCCCCTTGCCGCCCCGGCCGCTGACCGGGCGGATCACGTGGTACTGGCCGCTGAGCGTGATGAGGATGTCCTCGATGCCGTCCTTGAGGCCCAGCGACTCCATGGTCCGCATCTTGGCCTTGACGACCTCGGTGTTGCCGGCCGCGGCGATCTGGAGGTCCAGGTCCTTGGAGCCGCCGAGGGCGCCGAGGGCCATGCCGCTGTTGTAGTCCACGACCACCGCGCCGAGGGCACCGTCGATCGCCATCATCTCCTTGAGAGAGATGTCCATGTTGCCCATGTCTTCTCCGATCACTGGGATATCGATATGCGGGACGTGATGGCGGCCAGGCTCGCCGCCGTCTTGCGGCCCTCCAGTCGCAGCAGCCCGAGGTTGGTCCCCGGGCGGGCGAGAACTGTGAGGACGATTTCTGGGCCCGCGGCGTAGAAGGCCGCGTAGCCGTTGGTGCCCGAGATCAACGTCTCCTCGAAGGCGCCCTTGCCGGCCATGTCCGTCATCCGGCGGCTGAGGGCCAGCATCGCCGACGACAGCGCGCCGATCTGCTCGACGTCGCCGTTGAGGTCGCTGGCTATCGTCAGGCCGTCCACGCTGCACGCGATGCTTCCGTTCACATCCGTCATGCGCTCCCGCAGCAGCGCCATCTCCCGGCGTATCTCGTCACGTAGCAGCGCCGCCTCCCGGCGCACCTCGTCACGCGCTTCCACGGGCGTCCTCCTTCCGATCAGCTTCAGCGTCCGCAGCCTTATAGGCATCGGAACAAGCTCACCGAGCACCTGCGGCGTGGATGTCCCGTCCTGCGGGGCGGGGAGGGGGTCAAGTGAGTGCCTCCAATGCGTCTCTGAGCCGGATGAGCAGGTTCACGTCGGTGGGGTCGCCCGTCGTCCGGGGGAGCGGCGTGGCCGGCCGCGCCGCGCCCGCCGGCTGGGGGCGCGGTGCCGCCGGGGCGGCCGGGGGGTCGCCGGCCTGTCCGGTGCCGCCTTTCGGGCGCCGGGGCAGCGGGCCGGGCGCGGCGGGTCCGGCGGGCCCGGCCTGCGGGATGTGCAGCAGCCCGGCCGCGGCCAGCTGCCGTACGGCGAGCAGCACCGAGTAGGCCGGGCGGCCGAGCCTGCGCGCCAGGTCGCAGGGGGTCGCCGCCGAGTCGGCGCCGACCAGCACCTCCCACTGGAGCGAGGTCAGCACCACCCGCTGGGCGGGGATGCGGCCCACCGGGACGACCGGGAGCGAGTCCAGCTCGGCGGACGGCCATGCCTGGTCCAACTGTGCCCTCCTTCGCCGGCACTCCCGGAGCAGCCCGGTCACGTCGAAGTACCACTGGGGTCCGAGCCAGTGCCGGTCGCCCGGCCGGAACCTCGGCCGCTGCCCGGTGGCGTCGAACAGGAAGTACACGGCGTCGAGCACCGCGCTCAGCACGCAGAACTCCAGCTCGCCCCGGGTGAGCACGCCCTGGGCGACCAGCAGTTCGCCGCCCCGCAGGTCCTCGGTGGCGGCCTGTCTGGCCTGCCGTACGGCGTGGGCGGAGACCCTCCGGCCGGCGGCCAGCAGGTCCTCCGCCCGGGGGGCCGCCGGGCTCTCGGCGTAGGTCACCCGGCCGCCGGTGAGGTAGAACATCCCCGCCTTGCCCAGCCGCAGCGCGCCGGTGGCACGCTCCTCCGCGAGCCCGCTTAGTACGCTCTCCACGGTCGCCATGGCGTCACGTGGTTATCAGGCGGCCGGCGAGCGCCTGGAGCCGGTGGCGGGCCAGGGCGAGATTCGAGCGCTCCAGATCGAGCCGGACGTAAATCACCAGAGGACCGTCGAAAACCGTTTCCAGCGGTCTCAGTAAATGGTGTCCGTTATCCGTGCTTATAATCATGTCGCTGATCCGGACCGTCCCGCTGGGAGAAGTCGCGGCGAGCCCGTCCAAGGTCGCCCGCAGGGTCTCGTTCAACCCCGCGGCCGACTTCTCCGCGTCGGTGTGACGGCTCCCGCCGCCGACCGCGACGGCCATCCCGCTGGTCTGGTCGACCAGGATCGCGTCCAGCGCGCCAGGGATGGCCATGACCTCAGCCAGGCAGTCTTCGATTCCGAGCACGGGCTCTCCCTCGCCAACGACTACACGACGTCGCCCGGTCAGCGTAGGGATACCACCTGGAGCCCAAAGTGCCCCGATTAGAACTGATAGGTGGGGAGATGAAGGATTTTGATATCCAGGTATAAGGATCTATAACCCGAGGGAGAAAGCCTCCGTCAATCCTCGGCGATAAGCGCCTGCTCGTCCGGTTTGAAAATAAGAACGTTCTTCACATAAGAGTCCACGGCGGCGGGGAGACCGACGTCGTTGCCGGCCGCCTCGGACATGTACCAGCGGTGGTCGAGCACCTCGTGGAAGAGCTGGGCCGGCTCCAGCTTGTGCCGCAGCTCCTGCGGGACGGCCTCCACCGTGGGGTGGAAGACCTCCGCCAGCCACCGGTGGGCCACGATCGCCTCGTCCTCGTGGCGCAGGCCGTAGGACACCCGGAAGGAGTCGAGGTCGTTGAGCAGCCGCCTGGCCTGGTTCTCCTCCACGTCCAGGCCGGTGAGCCTGAGCAGCCTGCGCTGGTGGTGGCCGGCGTCGACGACCTTGGGGCGGACGATCAAGCGGCCCGTGCCCGCCTTGCGGCGGACCATCATCTCGGCGACGTCGAAGCCGAGCGAGTTCAGCCGGCGGATCCGTTGGTCGATCATGTGCCAGTCGACCTCATCGATGATCTCGTCGGAGGTGAGCTCGCTCCAGAGCCCGCGGTAGCGCGAGCAGACCGAGTCGGCGACCTCCTCGGGATCGATGGAGGGGTGGAGCAGGCCGCCCGCCTCCAGGTCGAGCATCTCGCCGAAGATGTTGGTGTGCGCGACGTCGATGTCGTACAGCCGCTGGCCCTCGCTGATCATGGGGTGGAGCTCCCCGGTCTCGGCGTCGACCAGATACGCGGCGAAGGAGCCGGCGTCGCGGCGGAACAGGACGTTCGACAGCGAGCAGTCGCCCCAGTAGAAACCGCTCAGGTGCAGCCGGACCAGGAGTACGGCCAGCGCGTCGAGCAGCCGGTTGAGCGTTTCGGGGCGGACCGTCCCCGACATGACCGCCCGGTAGGGCAGGGAGAACTGCAGGTGCTGGGTGATCAGCGCGGAGTCGAGCGGCTCACCGTCCGCGCCGGTCCGCCCGGTGACCACGGCCACCGGCTCCACCGAGGGCGTGTCCAGCCGGTTGAGGTCCCACAGCAGGCGATACTCGCGCTTGGCGTAATACTCGCTGATCTCCTTGATCGCGTAGACCTTGCCGGAGAGCCGGGCGAAGCGCACCACGTGCCGGGAGATGCCGCGCGGCAGCGAGACCAGGTGGTGCTCCGGCCACTGTTCGAGCGGGACGTCCCAGGGCAGGCGGATCAGGTCCGGGTCGCCGGGGGCGCCGGTGAGCTGGAGGGGCATCGAGTCAGTCCTCGCGACGGGGGAATCGGGGAGGGGAGAAGGCCCGCTGGACCACCGCGGAGAGCTGCTCCTCGGTGAGCACCCGGGGCTCCCCGACGGCCTTGGCCCGCACGTAGACCTCGCAGAGCCACTCCAGCAGCCGGGTCGCCTCGAAGGCCGCGTGCAGGTCGCCGCCGACGGTGACCCCGCCGTGGTTGGCCAGCAGCGCGGCCCGCCTGTCCTTGAGGGCGGCCCTGACGTTGGCCGCCAGCTCCGGGGTGCCGTAGGTGGCGTAGTCGGCGACCCTGACGGCCCCGCCGAGCAGCAGCGTGTTGTAGTGGATCGGCGGCAGCTCGGTCATGGTCGTGGCGACCACGGTGCCGAAGGTGGAGTGGGTGTGCACGATCGCCCCGGCGTCGGTGGTCGTGTAGACGGCCAGATGCATGGGCGTCTCCGAGGACGGCTGCAGCTCCCCCTCCACCAGGTGGCCCTCGACGTCGATCACCGGACAGGCCTCCGGTTCGAGCCGGTCGAGGGAGATCCCGCTGGGCGTCACCGCGATCAGATCGCCGGCGCGCGCGCTCAGGTTTCCGGCAGTGCCGACCACCAGTCCGGTCTCGGCGGCCCTGCGGCCGTATTCACACAGCAGACGACGCTGCTCCGCCAGCAACATGTCAGCAAAAGTAGGGGGTTGCGGTAGTAGGCGGCAAACCTTCATCATCTGGTCTAGACCGGTTGCCGTTGTGTGACCGGAGGAAGGACCTGATCCCTTACTCCCCGACATGTCCTAAGTCAATGGTCAAGCTGGGCATATGGGGTAATGTGTGCCGATCTGTCAGGGGAATGGGCTCCTTTGGCGTTTGATTGCTACCGGATATGTCGCGAGGACATTACGGCTCGGTCTAGACCGGCTGGGACCTCTTGACGGTGGACTTCGGTGGTACATACCTTCGGGCAAACGTTTAGGAAACTTTCCTAACTGATCCCCCGCTCAGGAGGGTTGCGATGTCCAACTCGGCCGGTACGCCCGGAGATATCACCCGGCGGCAGATGCTCCGCCGGATCGGTCTGACCGCTCTGGTCGCCGGCCCCGGCGCCGGGCTCCTCACCGCCTGCGCCACCGGTGGCGGCTCCGCCCCCGCGGCCACCACCTCCGCCGCCCCGTCCTCGGGGGGCGCGGTCTCGGCGGCCAACCCGTTCGGCGTCGCCGCCGACGCCCCCCTCGAGGTCGTCATCTTCAAGGGCGGTCTCGGCGACAGCTACGCGACCGAGGTCCACGAGCCGCTGTACAAGAAGGCGTTCCCCAAGGCCACGGTCAAGCACGTGGCCACCCAGCAGATCGCGCAGACCCTGCAGCCGCGCTTCGCCGGCGGCGACGTCCCGGACATGATCGCCAACTCCGGCACCGACCTCATGGACAACGGCGCCCTGCAGCAGGAGGGCCAGCTGCTGGAGCTCACCGAGCTGTGGGACGCCCCCTCCATCGACGACCCGAACAAGAAGGTGCGCGACATGGTCGCGCCGGGCACCGTCGAGTCGGGCCTCATCGCCGGCAAGCCGTACCTCATGAACTACGTCTTCTCGGCCTACGGCCTCTGGTACGACTCCGCCCTGTTCGAGAAGAACGGCTGGACCCCGCCGAAGACCTTCGAGGAGTTCAAGGCGTTCTGCGAGAAGGCCAAGGCCGCCGGGGTCGTCCCGTTCGCGTACGCGGGCAAGAACGCCTCCTACTACGCCTACTGGATGATCCTCATCTCCGCCGCCAAGATCGAGGGCAACCAGCTCCTGATCGACATCGACAACCTCACCGACGGCGTCTGGAAGCGCGACTCGGTCAAGCAGGCCGCCGCCGCCTGGGCCGAGATCGGCAAATACATGGACAAGTCCTTCGAGGGCCTGATCCACACCGACGTGCAGACCCGGCAGAACCAGGGCAAGATCGCCCTCTACCCGTCGGGCTCCTGGCTGGAGAACGAGCAGAAGAGCCAGACTCCCAAGGAGTTCAAGTACGCGCTGACGCCCACCCCCAGCGTCACCGCGGCCGACAAGATGCCCTTCGAGGCCATCCGCGCCGCCGCCGGCGAGGCGTACATCGTCCCCGCCAAGGCCAAGAACCCCAAGGGCGGCCTGGAGTACCTGCGCATCATGCTCTCCAAGGAGGGCGCGCGCGGCTTCACCGAGAAGTCCGGCAACATCACCGTCGTGACCGGTGCCGCCGACGGCCTGGACCTGACCCCGGGCAACGCGAGCCTCAGCGCCGCGCAGACCGCGGCCGGCTCCAACATCGTCACCTTCAGCAGCTTCGAGAACTGGTACAAGGAGTTCGAGACCGAGCTGCGCAAGCAGACCAACGCGCTCATGTTCGGCCGCATCTCCGCTGACGAGTTCTGCGACAAGATGCAGAAGGCCGCCGACAAGACCAAGGCCGACTCCTCCATCACCAAGCAGAACCGGACGGTGTAGGCACCGATGCGGCATGGCAGGTATCCGTTCATCGTCGGCTTTCTCGCCGCGCCGGTGATCCTCTACGTGGTCTTCGTGATCAGCCCGTACGTCCAGGCTTTCTACATCGCGCTGACCAACTGGAAGGGCATCTCGGCGAATCCTCAGTTCGTCGGCCTGGAGAACTTCTCCCGGCTGCTGGACGACGAGGTCTTCTGGGCCGCGGTGCGTCACCACGGGCTCCTTCTGCTTGTCATGCCGCTGGTCACCATCGTGATCGCCCTGTTCTTCTCCTTCCTGCTCAACCTGAGCGGCGGGCAGCGGGGCGGTCAGATGACCGGGATCTGGGGTTCGAAGGTCTATCGGGTGATCTTCTTCATGCCCCAGGTCCTCGCCGTCGCCATCGTCGGCGTCCTCTTTCAGACGATCTACCGCCCGGACGAGACCGGCGTGATCAACGGCCTGCTCGGCAAGGTCGGCATCGACCCGGTCGGCTGGCTCATCGAGCCGGACCTCGCCCTGTGGGCGATCATGGGCGTGGTGGTCTGGCAGGCCGTCGGCTTCTACGTGGTCCTGTTCTCGGCGGGCATGTCCTCCATCCCGAAGGACGTGTTCGAGGCCGCCGCGCTGGACGGTGCGGGCCGCTTCACCCTCTTCTTCAAAATCACCCTCCCGCTGCTGTGGGACACCATGCAGGTCGCCTGGGTCTACCTGGGCATCGCCGCCTTCGACTGCTTCGCCCTGGTCCAGGTGCTCTCGGTCGACCGCGGCGGACCCGACAACTCCACGACGGTGCTCCCGCTGGAGATCTGGCGGACGGCGTTCAACTTCTCCAAGTTCGGCTACGCGTCGGCGATGGGCGTGGCGCTGTTCTTCATGACCATCACGTTCGCGGCGCTCACCCTGCGCGTGACCCGGCGCGAGAGGATCGAGTTCTGATGGCTGCGGAAACGGCGTACAAGCCGGCCACCCGGTCGGGCGCCATGCACGGCAGGCCGAAGCGGCGCAAGAACCCGCTGGGCGCTTTCGGCGCCCTGTCCCATGTCGCGCTGCTGATCTGGGCGATCCTGATCATCGGCCCGATCCTGTGGACGTTCCTGGCCTCCTTCAAGACCAACGCCGAGATCTTCGGCGACCCCATCACGCTGCCGGCCTCCCTCGGCTGGGACGCCTGGGGGCGGGCCTGGGAGAAGGCCCACATCGGCCAGTACATGATCAACACCGTCTTCGTGGTGGTGTGCAGCACGGCCGCGACCATGCTGCTGGGCTCGATGGCCGCCTACGTGCTGGCGCGCTACGCCTTCCCCGGCAACCGGGCGATCTACTTCCTGTTCGTCTCCGGCATGACCTTCCCGGTCTTCCTCGCCCTGGTCCCGCTGTTCTTCGTGGTGAAGAACCTCGGCCTGATCGACACCCACCTCGGCGTGATCCTGGTCTACACCGCCTACTCGCTGCCGTTCACCGTCTTCTTCCTGTCGGCGTTCTTCAAGACGCTGCCCACCTCGGTGGCCGAGGCGGCGATGATGGACGGCTGCTCCCACACCCGGACGTTCTTCCAGATCATGGTGCCGATGGCCAGGCCCGGCCTGGTCAGCATCACGATCTTCAACGTCCTGGGTCAGTGGAACCAGTATCTCCTGCCGATCGTGCTGCTGTCGGGCAACGTCGAGAACAAGTGGCTGATCACCCAGGGCATCGCGAACATCTCCACCAGCGCCGGCTACGAGGCCGACTGGCCGGGCCTGTTCGCCGCGCTGAGCATGACCATCATCCCGGTGATGATCATCTACATCATCTTCCAGCGCCAGATCCAGTCGGGTCTCACCTCCGGCGCCGTCAAATAATCGCACTCGGCCGGTAATCCCGGAGGGGCACTGGGGAGTCGTCCTTAGTCGGAACCCGCCCCCAACCCCCCGGAGCCCCCTCCATGGTCGACCTGGAACCACCGGCCTTCCCCTTCCCGTTCTTCGGGGCGGGGGAGGCCAACTACTACATGTGGGCCGAAGTGCACGTCCGCTTCGCCCGCGAACCCACGAGCTCCCAGCGCGCGGCCATCGTCGGCGGCGTCCCGGCCCCGCTGCGGGGAGCGGTCGACTGGTGCGAAGGGCGCCAGCTCATGGTGGCCAGCGGCCTGTCCCTGCACGGCGCGGTGGTCCGCGCCTACCCCGCCGCCGGGGGTGAGGCCGACCGGGTCGGCGAGGACGGCTGGCTCTACGCCGCCCCCTCCCGGATCGCGGCCCTCAACGCCGACATCGAGACATGGCTCCGCCGCGTTCACGGCCAGTGCCCGATCCTGGCCGCCTACCGCGCCGAGGATCCCGACAGCGGCGGCACCCTCCTGTCGCCCTGGCACGACTGGAGCCTGGCCCGGCTGCCCGACCTCCTGCCGGAGCTGGAGCGGGTCCTCGACCACGGCGGCCACGCCCCGTCCATGGCCCGGGGCATCATGGCCATGGCCCGCCGGGCCAGCAGGCTGCCCCGGATTGGCGTGTTCGCCGCCGACGTGGTGTCCTGGACCGATGGACCTGCTTGACGACTCCGCGGTGGACCGGAGACTGGCCGACGTGCCCGAATGGCGACGCGAGGGCGACGAGATCCGCCGGACGATCAACGCCCCCGACTTCCCGGCCGCGATCCGCATCGTCGACGAGATCGCCGTCGAGGCCGAGAAGCTCAACCACCATCCCGACATCGACATCCGCTGGCGCAACCTCCACCTGGCCCTCTCCACCCACGACGCCGGCGGCCTGACCGAGCTGGACTTCACCCTCGCCGCCCGCATCGACGAGATCGCCGCCGCGCACACCTGAGCGGCCCCGGGGACCGTACGGCCCCGCCCCCCGAGGGCGGCGGGCCGTACGGTCCTCGGGTTCCCGACCCCGCCCTGTCAATCATGACCAAGGAACTTGATGCTCGGCGGGGCATGAGGTGCCGGCCTGGGCCGGAGTGGGTGAAGGTCTACGCGCGCGGTACGGCGGCGCCGTCGATGAAGTCGCGGGTCAGCTCGGCGCCGTCGTCGGTGGTCTGGCCGCTGCCGCTGAAGTTGGGACGCACGACGGTTTCTGGTCCGGGCGAAGTGGTCGACGACGTTGCCGAATACCCCCTCGGCGTCGCCTCCGGTGCCGTGTACTAGGACGAGGCCCGGGCCATGGCCGTCGACCTCGTGGTGGACGCGGGTGCCGCGGGCTGTGGTGAAAGGCATGACAGACCATCACTCATTGAGTCAGCTCTCATAATGTGAGCGCTAAGATAATCAGCGCTTGTGTGAGTGACAATTTAATGAGCGATCACCTAATTCTCGGGAGGGCCCATGGCCGACGCGGTGGCCGCGATGCTGGAGCAGTGGAGCCGCGAGCGGCCCGACATCGACAGCTGGCCGATCAGCGTCGTCGGCCGGATCATGCGCATCTCCCGCATGTGGGACAGGGAGATCAAGGAGTTCCTGGCCGGATACGACCTCGAGCCCGGCGAGTTCGACGTGCTGTCCACGCTGCGGCGGTCGGGCGCGCCGTATGCGATGAGCGCGGGCGCGTTCCTCAAGACCTCTCTGGTCACCACCGGTGCGATCACCCTGCGGGTGGACCGGATGCACGAAAAGGGCCTGGTCACCCGCACCCGCGACGAGAGCGACCGCCGCTCGGTCAAGATCCGCCTCACCGAACGCGGCCTGGAGCTCGTCGACCTCATCCTGCCCGTGCGTGTGGCCTACGACGCCCGCCTGCTGCGGGCCCTCGGCCCCGACGACTGCCGGCACCTGGCGGCGACACTGGCCACCCTGCTGGAGTCCTACGGCGACACCCCGGCTCCACCGGCAGCCGGCAAGTAGGTCCCGTCCGGATCGCCCTGCGGAGGGCTGGTCGACGAGAGCGGCCAGACGTGGTCGTGACAGGGAGTGTGCGCTGTCCGTCGCATCGCGGAGGCGGGCCGCCGAAGGCGGTCCCGTGGGCGTTGACCGTCCAGGTCGCGGCGGTGCGGGCCGGAGGGCCGGCCCGGTCGGCGGGCCGGAGGGGCCCGTGTCCGGCGGCGAGAGGTGTGGACGCGCGGGACGAGAGTGGCGAATACCGTATGTGATCAGTCGATTACTCGTTAGAGTGGGTGCCTGTCCTGCCCTGCCTGGTCAAGGAGATGTTCGATGCGCATCCTCGTGGCTCTCGCCGCCGTCGGTCTGCTGAGCGTGGCCTGTGCCGGGCAGGAGGCCGTGACCCAGCCCCACCCGGCCGGACACGTGCCCAGCGCCACCGGGATCCGGCTCTCCGGGGGCGGCACGCTCACCGTGCCGGTGCCGAAGGCCTCGGCGATCGCCTACGACATCAAGCTGGCGCCCCCCGGCGCCTCGGCGCGGGTCATGTCCGAGTCGGGGGCGGTGCTCGCCACCTCCACGCTCACGGTCGGCGGCCTGCTGCCCAACCGGACCTACGGCGCGCACCTGCACGTCAACCCGTGCGGCGCCAGTCCCGAGGACGCCGGCCCGCACTACCAGCACGCCCACAGCCACGCCAGCGCCGACAACGAGGTGTGGCTCGACTTCACCACCGACGCCGAGGGCGGCGCCACCGCCACCGCCAAGCAGGACTGGGCGTTCGCCTCCGACCGGCTGCCCGGTTCCCTGGTGATCCACGCGCAGCGGACCAGGAGGAAGGGGGCCGAGGCGGGCACCGCCGGCCCCCGCGTCGCCTGCGTCACCCTCACCAAGCGCTAGCTGTAGTTGACCGGCGCGGCGCGGGACCCGCGCCATGCCTTCCCGGGGACGCGCGGGGACCGTCCCGGAGGTGCTGTGGTGCCATGGGACGTCGCGGAGCCGCTCCGGAGGTGCCGTGTCCTCTCCGGGACGTGCGGGAGCCGTCCCGGAGGTGCTGTGGTGTCAGGGGATGCGGGACATCATCCGCTCCATGCCGTTGATCCAGTTGTCCCTGAGGGCCGCCGCCGCGCCCTCCAGGTCGCTGTCGATCAGGCGCTCGGCCACCCGGCAGTGCTCCTCGGCGGCGCGTTCCATCGGGGTGCTCTCCCCGGTCATCAGGTGGGCGTAGCGGCGCATGCCCGCCTTGACGCTGGTGATCAGGTCGAGTAGCCGCTCGTTGGCGCAGCCGCTGAGCAGCAGGTCGTGCCATTCGTCGTCGTGGCGCTCGATGTCCTGCCGCTCGGCGACGTCGGCCGAGAAGTCCTGGGCGAGCGCGAGCAGCTCCGGGGCGATCCTCCTCAGGTAGGCCGGGTCCGAGCTCTCCAGGGCGAGCGCCTCCAGGGCCGCCACGATGGCGCACAGCTCACGGAACTCCTTGCGGCTGACCGGTGCGAACCGGAACCCCCGGCCCTGGTTGCTCTCCAGCACGCCCTCGCCGGCGAGCGTGATCAGTGCCTCGCGCAGCGGGGTGCGGCTGACCCCCAGCTCGCCGGCAAGGGCCGCCTCGTTGATGTCGGTCCCCGCGGCGAAGTCGCCCCGGTCGAGCCGGAGCATGAGCTCCTCGCGGATCTGCTCGCGGAGGGGGCGCCGCTCGATCGGCATGACACTCCTTGGGTTGATCTTGAGTCAAGCGTACCCACTTGACGTGATGCAAAATACTGCACTATGAATTCTGCATTCAAAATATTACATGTCATAGATCGGAGTTACGGGTGGGTCTGACCAGGGTTTCCGGTCTGCTGTTCGGCGGTGACTACAACCCCGAGCAGTGGCCGGAGCACGTCTGGGACGAGGACGCCAGGCTGATGGCCGAGGCCGGGGTGAACATGGCGACCGTCGCGGTCTTCTCCTGGTCCCGCCTCGAACCGAGCCCCGGGGAGTACGACTTCGGCTGGCTGGACCGGATCCTCGACCTGCTCCACGAGCACGGCGTGGCCGCCGACCTGGCCACCGCCACCGCGACCCCGCCGCCCTGGCTGGTGCGCGAGCACCCCGAGGTGCTCCCGGTGGACGCGGGGGGCACGCGCCTGGACTTCGGCTCCCGCCAGAGCTACTGCCCCAGCTCGCCGGTCTTTCGCGAGGCCACGGTACGGCTGGCACGGGCGATGGCCGAGCGCTACGCCGACCACCCGGCGCTGGCCATGTGGCACATCGGCAACGAGTACGCCGACCACACCCTCGAATGCTTCTGCGAGGAGTCCGCCCGGCACTTCCGGCGCTGGCTCCAGGCGCGGTATGGATCGGTCCAGGGCCTGAACGCCGCCTGGGGCACCTCCTGCTGGGGCCAGCACTACACCGCGTTCGACCAGGTCAACCCGCCCCGTAAGGCTCCGGGACCGGTCAATCCGGCCCAGGTCCTCGACTGGCGGCGCTTCTGCTCCGACGCGCTGCTGGAGTGCTTCGAGCTGGAGAAGGCCGTGCTCCGCGAGGTCACCCCGGACATCCCGGTGACCACCAACTTCATGAGCATCCTGCACGGCCTGGACTACTGGAAATGGGCCGAGGCCGAGGACATCGTCAGCGACGACGCCTACCCAGACCCCGCCGACCCCGCCTCGCACGTGGCGGTCGCGCTCAGCTACGACCTGATGCGCTCGCTGAGACGACAGCCGTGGATCCTGCTGGAGCAGGCGTCGAGCGCGGTGAGCTGGCGCGAGGTCAACGCGCCCAAGCCGCCGGGCATGATGCGCCTGCACAGCCTCCAGGCCCTGGCCCACGGGGCCGACGGCGCGATGTTCTTCCAGTGGCGGCAGGCCAAGTACGGTCCGGAGAAGTTCCACTCCGCGCTGCTGCCGCACGGCGGCACCGCCTCGCGCGGCTGGCAGGACACGCTGCGGCTGGGCGCCGACCTCGGACGCCTGGCCGAGATCGCCGGGTCCCAGACGCGCGCCGACGTGGCGCTGGTCCTCGACTGGGACAGCTGGTGGGGCCTGGAGGCCCCCGAGTCGATGCCCTCCAACCGGCTCAGGCTCAAGGAGCTCCTGCAGTCCTGGTACGGGCCGATGCACGCCCGCGGCATCGCGGTCGACCTCGTCCCGATGGGCCGCGACCTGTCCGGCTACCGCGTGGTGATCGCCCCCAACCTCTACATGTGCACCCCTGAGCAGGCCGAGTGGCTGGCCGCGTTCGGCGGCCACCTCGTCGTCGGCCCGTTCAGCGGCGTCGTCGACCCGGCCGACCAGATCCACGACGGCGGCGCCCCCGGCCCGCTGCGGGAGCTGCTCGGCCTGACGGTGGACGAGTTCTGGCCGCTCCCCGACGGACAGCTCCAGCGGGTGCGGTTCGGGACCGGGGACGGCGGGGCGCCGGCCGTACCGGCACGGACCTGGGCCGAGTGGCTGCGCGTCGAGGACGCCGAGGTGCTCGCCCGCTACGAGGGCGGCGACCTGGACGGCCAGGCGGCGATCACCAGGCGGGGGCGGGCGACCTACCTGAGCTGCCTGCTCGACGACGTCACCCCGGTCCTGTCGGAGGTCCTGGCGGCCGCGGGCGTCCAGCCGGTGGCCGAGGTGCCGCACGGCGTGGAGGCCACCCGCCGGGGCCGCTACCTCTTCCTGCTCAACCACTCGACGGCCCCCGCCCCGGTCGACCTGCGGGAGCCGGGGACCGACCTGCTCACCGGCCGCCACCTGAGCGGCCGGATCGACATCCCGCCCCACGACGCCGTGGTGCTGCGCACCGGTGCCGAGCCAACCGAAGGAGAACGGTGACACACCCCTACATCCCGAACGCCGAACCAGGCGTGCGGGCCGAGATGCTCGCCGCCATCGGCGCCGCGAGCATCGAGGACCTCTACGCGGTCATCCCGGCCGGCCTCCGCCTCGACCGGCCGCTGGACCTGCCCGAGCCGATGGCCTCCGAGCACGAGCTGGTCGCGCACATGCGCGGGCTGCTGGCGCGCAACACCGACACCACCGAGGTGCTCAGCTTCCTCGGCCACGGCTGCTACCCGCACCACGTCCCGGCCGTCTGCGACGAGGTCAACGGGCGCGGCGAGTTCCTCACCGCCTACGCGGGCGAGCCGTACGAGGACCACGGCCGCTTCCAGGCCCTGTTCGAGTACGTCAGCATGATGGCCGAGCTGCTGGAGATGGACGTCGTCAACGTCCCGACCTACGACGGCTACCAGGCGGCCGGGACCGCCATCAGGATGGCGGTCCGCTACACCGGCCGCTCCAAGGTGCTGCTCAGCGGGGCCGTCAGCGCCGACAAGATGAGCAAGCTGCGCGACTTCCTCGACCACGACGTCGAGCTCGTCATCGCCCCGGTCGGGGCGGGCGGCGAGATCGGTGACGTGGAGATCGACGAGACCTTCGCCGCGATCTACCTGGAGACCCCGAACGTCTACGGCGTCGTGGAGACGCGGGGCCGCGAGCTCGCCGACCTCGCGCACGGCGTCGGCGCGCTCCTGGTCGTCTCGGCCGACCCGATCTCGCTGGGCGTGCTCGCCCCGCCCGCCGCCTACGGCGCGGACATCGCCTGCGGGGACATCCAGTCGCTCGGCATGCACCAGAGCTACGGCGGCGGCCACGCCGGATACATCGCCACCCGCGACGAGGAGCGCCTGGTCGCCGAGATCCCCTCGCGGCTGTTCGGCATCGCGCCCACCGCGGTGCCCGGCGAGTACGGCTTCGGCGACGTCTTCTACGACCGGACCTCCTTCGCCCACCGCGAGGAGGGCAAGGAATGGGTGGGCACCGCGGCCGCCCTGTGGGGCATCACCGCCGGGGTCTACCTCGCGCTGATGGGGCCCGAGGGCATGCGCGAGCTCGGCGAGACGGTCCTGGCCCGCACCCGCTACGCGATGGACCGCGTCGCGGACGCCGGAGCCCGGGTGCTCCACCCCGACGCCGTCCACTTCCGCGAGTTCGCGATCGAGGTGCCCTCCTCCGACGGGCTCCTGGCCGCGCTGCGCGAGCGCGGCATCTTCGGCGGTGTCCGGCTGGACGACCGCACGCTGCTGGTCTGCGTGACCGAGCGGCACTCCAAGGACGACATCGACCGGCTGGCGGCAGCCGTACAGGAGGAACTGGCGTGAGCGGGCACGCGGGAGAGTCGTTCGCGGAGCTGCCGGTGGCGCCCAAGCCGCCGCTGCGCCGCTTCCACCAGGCTCGCTGGGACGAGCCGATCATCTTCGAGCAGTCGCGTCCCGGCCGCCGGGGCATCGCCGTACCGGCCGCGGGGGTGCCCGCGGTGGAGCTGCCCGCCTCGGTACGGCGGGCCGAGCCGCCCAAGCTGCCCGAGATGTCGCAGCTGCACGTGCTGCGGCACTACGTCCGGCTGTCGCAGGAGAACCTGGGCGTCGACCAGGCCATCGCGGTCGGCCAGGGCACCTGCACCATGAAGTACAGCCCCAAGGTCAACGACCGCTTCGTCAACGACCCCAAGGTGGCCGAGCTCCACCCGCTCCAGCCCGACGACACCGTGCAGGGCGTCCTGGAGGTCTACTGGCGGCTGGAGAAGATCCTGGCCGAGATCTCCGGGATGCACCGGGTCTCGCTCCAGCCCGCCTCCGGGTCGGCGGCGATCTACGCCAACATCGCGATGATCCGCGCCTACCACGCCTCGCGCGGCGAGGGGCAGCAGCGGGACCAGGTCATCACCACGATGTTCTCCCACCCGTCCAACGCGGCCTGCGCCAAGACCGCCGGGTACGAGGTCATCACGTTGATGCCCGACGAGAACGGCTACCCCGACATCGAGGCCCTGCGCGCCGCCGTCGGCCCGCGCACCGCGGCCCTGATGATCACCAATCCCGAGGACACGGGCATCTTCAACCCGCGCATCGAGGAGTTCGTCTCCCTGGTGCACGAGGCCGGCGGCCTGGCCTGCTACGACCAGGCCAACGCCAACGGCATCCTGGGCATCACCCGCGCCGCCGACGCCGGGTTCGACCTGTGCCACTTCAACCTGCACAAGACCTTCTCCACCCCGCACGCGTGCGGCGGTCCGGCGGGCGGGGCGAGCGGCGTCTCCGAGCGGCTCGCGCCGTTCCTGCCCGGCCCGACCGTGGAGTTCGACGGGTCGAGGTATCACCTCGACGCCGACCGCCCGCAGTCGGTCGGCAAGATGCGCCCCTTCCTCGGCGTCACCCCGAACGTGGTCCGCGCCTACGCCTGGGTCATGGCGCTGGGAGCCGAGGGCCTGCGCGAGGTCGCCGAGACCGCGGTGCTCAACAACAACTACCTGATGCACAAGATCCTGAGCATCCCCGGCGCCTCGGCGCCCTGGGGCGAGAAGCGCCTGGAGCAGGTCCGCTACTCCTGGCAGGGGCTGTTCGAGGAGACGGGCGTGCACTCGGAGGAGATCGGCGTCCGCGCCGCGGACTTCGGCGTGCACTACTGGACCAGCCACCACCCCTACCTGGTCCCCGAGCCCTTCACCCTGGAGCCGACGGAGTCGTACTCCAAGGAGGACCTCGACGAGTACGCCGCGATCCTCGCCCACGTCGCCGACGAGGCCCGCCGCGACCCCGAGCACGTCAAGGGCGCCCCCTACAACCAGACGGTCCACAAGATCGATCAGACGTCACTGGACGACCCCAAGCAGTGGTCGCCCACCTGGCGCGCCTACACCCGTAAGCACCTGGCATGACCGCTGACCGGCCGACGTCCCCCGACGCGTCCCGGGCCCTCCCGGGACCGGCGGCCTCCGCCCCGTCTCCCGCCGCCCCGGCGGCGCCCGTGCCCGCGGGCGGAGAGGTCCTCACGGTCGGGCTGATCGTCAACCCGGTCGCGGGGATCGGCGGACCGGCCGGTCTCAAGGGCAGCGACGGTGCCGACGTCCAGCGGGAGGCCCTGGCCCGGGGGTCCCGCCCCGGGGCCGGCGACCGCGCGGCGCAGGCCGTGCGGACCCTGCTGGCCCGGCGTCCCGGCACGCGGATCCGCACCGTCGCGGGGTCGATGGGCGAGGACAGCGCGCGGGCGGCCGGGGCGGTCCCGGAGCTGCTGCGGCTCGTCCCCGGCGACCCGTCGTCCTCGCGGGACACGGTGGCGGCCGTCGAGGCCATGAAGGACGTCGACCTGCTGCTGTTCGCCGGAGGCGACGGCACCGCCAGGGACGTGCTCGACGGCTCGCCGTCCTGCCCGGTGCTCGGCGTCCCGGCGGGGGTGAAGGTCTACTCCGGCTGCTTCGCGCTCAGCCCCGCCACGGCGGGGGCGACGGCCGCCGAGTTCGACGGGCGGACGGCCGAGGCCGAGGTGGTGGACCTCGACGAGGAGACCTACCGGCGGGGCCGGGTCGGTCCCCGGCTCTACGGCACGGTGCGTGTGCCCGCCGCCAGGGCGCGGCTGTCGGGCCGCAAGGTCGGGTCGTCCTCGGCCGCCCCCGGGTCGGCCGAGAGCATCGCCCGGGAGGTCGTGGCCCGGATGCGGCCCGGCGTCCGCTACGTCCTCGGCCCCGGCGCCACCACCATGGCCGTCGGCCGCCGGCTCGGCCTGGCCACCACGCTGCTCGGCGTGGACGTGGTCCAGGACGGCGAGCTGGTCGCCGCCGACGTGACCGAGCGGGAGCTTCTCGACCTCGCCGGCGGGGGCGAGACCCACGCCGTCGTCTCGGTGATCGGGGGCCAGGGGTTCGTGCTCGGCCGGGGCAACCAGCAGATCAGCCCCGCCGTACTGAAAAAGATCATGGCCTCCGGAGGGCTGACCGTCCTGGCCACCCAGCAGAAGCTCGCCGGCCTCGGCGGGCGCCCGCTGCTGGCCGACACCGGAGACCCGGAGGCGGACGCCCTGGTCGGCGGCCACGTCTCCGTCATCACCGGATATCGCGAGAGCGCGATGTACCGGATCCGTTCCGCGACTGAGGAGTTCCCGGCATGACCACCCTGACTGACAAGGTCGCCATCGTCACCGGCGGTGCCTCCGGCATCGGCCGGGCCACCGCGCTGCTGTTCGCCCGCCAGGGCGCGGCCGTCGTGGTCGCCGACCTCGACGGCCCCGGTGCCGCGGAGGTGGCCGGGGAGATCGAGGCCGAGGGCGGCAGGGCCGTGCCGGTCACGGTGGACGTGGCCGCTGAGGAGGACTGCGCGCGCGCCGTGCGGACCGCGGTGGAGACCTTCGGCGGCCTGCACGTGCTGTTCAACAACGCCGGGATCATCCGCCGGACCACCGCCCTGGACATCACGGCCGACGAGTGGGACCGGGTCATGGCGGTCAACGTCCGCTCGGTCTTCCTCATGTGCAAGCACGCGATCCCCGCCATGAAGGACGGCGGCTCGATCGTGAACACCGGCTCCGGCTGGGGCCTCAAGGGCGGCGGCAACGCCATCTCCTACTGCGCCTCCAAGGCCGCCGTGGTCAACATGACCCGCGCCCTGGCCATCGACCACGCCAAGGCCGGCATCCGCGTCAACTCGGTCAACCCCGGCGACACCGACACCCCGATGCTCCGCGAGGAGGCCCGCCAGCTCTCGGAGGACTGGGCCGCCTTCGCCGCCGACGCCGCCGACCGCCCGATGGGCCGCGCGGGCAGTCCCGACGAGATCGCCCAGGCCGTCCTCTTCCTGGCGAGTGACGCCGCCAGCTACGTCACCGGCGCGGCCCTGGTCGTCGACGGTGGCGGACTCGCCTAACCCACCCCCCGAAAATCCCATCCCCAGGAGGCACACCGTGTCTTTCCCCATCTCCAAGAAAGCCCTGGCCGCAGCGGCCTTGGCACTGACCGCCACTGTCACCGCCGCCTGCAGCGGGAGCGGCGGCGGCACGGCCACCGGCGGCCCGGCCGCCGGCGGGAAGGTCACCATCCGGTGGTCGACCTGGGGCTCGGCCGAGGACGTCGCGCTCTACAAGGGCTTCAACGACGACTTCATGAAGCGCCACCCGAACATCGTGCTGAAGATGGAGACGGTCCCCAAGTACGAGGACTACCACCCCAAGCTCCTGACCCAGCTCACCTCCAAGACCGCGCCCGACGTCTTCTTCGTCGGCGACGACAACGTCGGAAAGTTCGTCGCCGCCGGGGTGCTCGCCCCGCTCAACGACAAGCTCGCCGGCGCGGACAGCAAGAGCAAGCCCGAGGACTTCTTCGACGGCATCTACGGCGGGGCCAAGAAGGACGGCCAGATCTACGGCGTCCCGAACGACACCAACCCCGAGGTGCTCTGGTACGGCAAGAAGGCGCTCAAGGACGCCGGGATCACCGAGGACCCGGCCGAGCTGAACGCGGCCGGCAAGTGGACCATGGCCAAATACCTCGAGATGAACGCCAAGCTCAAGGCGGCGGGCAAGGCCGGCTCGATCTTCTGGAACTGGTACGGCTCGACCTACAGCGTCATCAGCGGTTTCGGCGGCAAGGTATGGGACGGCGGCAAGTTCGTCGCCACCACCGACCCCAAGTCGCGCGAGGCCCTGCAGACCCTGGCCAAGGGCTACGCCGACAAGACCTTCCTGGCGGCCGACGTGCTGCCCGCCAGCAACGGCGCCAACACCCAGTTCATCCGGAGCAAGGCCGGGTTCTTCGCCGGCGGCCGGTGGATGATCGACGTGGTCAAGAAGGGCGGCGACCTGCCCAACTACGACATCGTGCCGTTCCCGTCGGAGACCGGCCAGCCGATGTCCGGCGCGGTCGCGGCCTCCTACCTGGCGCTCAACAAGGACTCCAAGAACGCCAAGGAGGCCTTCACCTTCCTGACCGAGTTCGTCAGCAAGGAGGGCCAGCTCCTGCGCCTCAAGAACGGCGGCGCGGTCCCCTCGATCAAGGGAGCCGAGCAGGTCGTGCTGGAGGGCGGCTACCCCGCGCACGCCCAGACCTTCCTGGACGTCCGTGACACCGGCTTCGCCAACTACTCCGACGAGGTCGCGGTGCCCGGCCTCACCAAGGACATCAACGACCACCTGCTGAAGGTCTGGACCGGCAAGGTCGCCTTCGAGCAGGGGATGACCGAGCTCCAGTCCCTCGTCGACGGCAAGATCGGATAACGGCTGTGGGCGCCGTCACCTCGGCGCGCCCCGCCGCGAAACCCCGGCCCGCGCGCGTGGCGACGCGCGTGCGGAGCCGGGACGGCTGGTGGGCCGCGCTCTTCCTCGCCCCGCAGGTCCTCGGCCTGCTCGCCTTCCTGGTCCTCCCGCTCGGGTTCGCGGTCGCGCTCGCGTTCATGAAGTGGGACGGGCTCGGCGAGATGTCCTGGGTCGGCTTCGACAACTTCGCCGCCCAGCTCTCCGACCCCCAGTTCGGCACGGCCGTCTGGAACACCGTCAAGCTCGCCGTCCTGACCGTCCCGGTGGGCCTGGCGCTCGCGCTGCTCGTCGCGATCGCGCTGAACAACGTCAGGGGCAAGACCTTCTACCGGGTCGTCTACTTCCTGCCGGTGGTCACCAGTTCGGTCGCGGTGGCCGTGATGTGGCAGGTCATCCTGGCCAGCGGCGACTACGGCGTGCTCAACAGCACCGTCCACGACTGGTTCGGGATCACGTTGCCCAACTGGCTGGACGACCCGGGCTGGGTCATCGTGGCCATCGCGGTCGTGACCGTCTGGTCCTCGCTCGGCCTCAACGTCGTGATCTTCCTGGCCGGGCTGCAGACCATCCCGCCGTCGCTGACGGAGGCCGCCCGCATAGACGGCGCCGGCCCGGTCCGGATCTTCCGGTCGGTGACGCTGCCGATGATCTCCCCGACCATCTTCTTCTCCACCGTGGTCGCGGTGATCAGCTCCTTCCAGGCGTTCGACCAGATCTACGTGCTGGTCAACCCCGACCACAACGACGGCGCCCGCACGATCGTCTACCAGGTCTACGACCTGGGCTTCCAGGACTTCGAGTTCGGCATGAGCAGCGCCGCCGCGCTGATCCTGCTGGCGCTGACGCTGCTCGTCACCCTCGTCCAGTTCGGAGTGCAGAAGCGCTTCGTCCACTACGACTCCTAAGGGGAGGCGTCGATGGCTGTGATCCCCGGACCCTCCGGCGTCCCCGTCCCTCGCCGGCTGGGCCAGGTCGCCCTGCACGCCGCGCTCGTCGCCGGCGGGCTGGTGATGCTGTTCCCGTTCGTCTGGATGCTGCTGACGTCGTTCAAGGGCGCGCACCAGATGATCAACTCGCCGCTCGACTGGCTGCCCGCCCCCTGGCGGGCGCAGAACTATCCCGACGTGTTCGGCGCGCTGCCCTTCGCCCAGGCCTACTGGAACAGCTTCTACATCGCGGCCGTCAACGTGGTCCTCACCCTGGTCACCTCCGCGATGGCCGCCTACGCCTTCGCCCGGATCCGCTTCCGCGGCTCCGGCCTGCTGTTCGGTCTGTTCCTGGCGACCCAGATGGTGCCGCAGCAGGTGATCATCATCCCGCTCTACCTGATGCTGTCGAGGCTCGGCTGGATCGACTCCCACCTGGCGCTGATCGTGCCCGGTTTCGTCAACCCCTTCGCGGTCTTCCTGCTGCGGCAGTTCATCCGGGCGGTCCCGATCGAGCTGGAGGAGGCCGCGCGCCTCGACGGCGCCGGTCGCTGGACGATCTTCTGGCGGGTCGTGCTGCCCAACGTCAGGCCCGGCATGGGCGCGCTCGGCATCATCGTCTTCCTGGCGAGCTGGAACAGTTTCTTGTTCCCGCTGATCTTCCTGAACTCGCCGGAGCTGGCCACCGTGCCGCTGCTGGTCAGCCAGTTCGCCGGGCAGCACGGCGCCACCGACTACAACCTCATCCTCGCCGCCTCGGCCATCTCGGTCATCCCGATGATGATCGCCTTCCTGATCGGCCAGCGGCGCATCCTCAACAGCATGGCCATGTCCGGCCTGGGAGGACGCTGACAATGCTCGACCTTCGCGAGCGGCCCTTCACCGAGCGCGGCTCCCGGCTGCTGGTGATGGCCGCCGATGACGGCTCGCTCTGGATCGCCCGCGCCGAGTACGAGACCCGGCTGTCGGAGACGACCGTGCTCACCGGTCTGCGGGTGTTCTCCGGCGGTGCGGAGCTGCCCGTACGGCAGGCGCGCGCCGACCGCGTCTCCTTCGAGGGAGGCGTGGACCTGGTCTTCGCCGACGCCGAGACGCTGGTGCTGACCGGTTCGGGGGCCCGCGCGGTCTGGGACGGCGGCGCGGTGGAGATCGACGGAGCCCGCGTGCTGGTGGGGGAGGCGCGCCCGTACGACGGCGCCGCCCTGCTGGAGAGCGCCGCGCGCCGCTGGCGGGAGTGGTCCGGCCGGATGCCGGCCGTGCCGGAGGGGCTGCGGGAGCGGGCCGAGCAGGCGTGGTGGACGCTCGGCGTGAACCTGCTGCCCATCGGCTCCGCGGGCGGCCGGGAGGGCGTTGTCCCATCCAAGTACGGATATGTCGGCATCTGGAACTGGGACTCCTACTTCCACGCCGTCGCCCTGCGCCACGCCGATCCCGAGCTGGCCCGTGACCAGATCCGCATCCTGCTCGACCACCAGCGTCCCGACGGCCTCATCCCCGACGTGGTCCACGACCTGGGCGTGCTCGCCGAGACCACCGACCTGCCCCGCTCCGACCACATCCGCCTGGCCCAGCACGTCGGCCAGGCGGGCGGGGAGGGCTCCGAGGGGGCCGGAGATCCCGCCCGGCCGGCCGACGGAGCCGAGCCGGCCGACGGGGCACGGGGGGAGGACCCGGGGCGTCCGGAAGGGGCCGCCGAGCCGATCGGCGGCGTCGTCCCGGTCACCAAGCCCCCGCTGACGGCCTGGGCCGTCTGGAAGATCCACGAGGTGGCCCCGGACCTGGACTTCCTCGCCGAGGTCTACGGGCCGATCGCCCGCTCGCACGAGTGGTGGCTGACCGTCTCCGACCCCGACGGCGACGGGCTGGCCGAATATCTCCATCCCTACTCGTCCGGTCTGGACGACAGCCCGATCTGGGACCACGGTCCCCGGGCCGAACCCCCGGACCTCAACTCCTACCTGGCCCTGCAGGCCGACCGGCTGGGCGACATCGCCGAGGCGCTGGGCCGTACCGGGGAGGCGCGGCTCTGGCGGGAGCGGGCGGCCGAGCACGTCGAGCTGCTGGTGGCCAGGCGCTGGAACGGCAGCCGCTTCGTGACCCTGTCGAAGGCGGCCCGCCGTACGGCGGCGCCGTCGGCGAAGGTCGCCGCGGAGGCGGGGACCCCGGAGAGGACCGGCGGACAGGTCCGCGCGCCGGGGAACGCCGCCGGTGACGCCGGGGCGGCGGGGGCGCGGGCGGGCGAGCTGGAGGTGGCCACCCGGACCCCGCTGGAGCTGATGCCGCTGTTCACCGGCCGCCTCCCCGAGGAGATCGCCGGGCGGCTGGTGGCCGACCTGCTCTCCCCGGCTTTCTGGGCCGAGCGCCCGGTGCCCACGGTCGCCTTCGACGACCCGGCCTTCGACCCCGACGCCATGTGGCGCGGCCCGGTCTGGCTCAACGTCAACTACCTGTTGATCGAGGGTCTGCGCCGCTCGGGCCACGCCGAGGTCGCCGACGAGCTGACCAGGCGGACCCTGGAGATGGTGAACGCCGGTGGCGGCCTGTACGAATACTGGAACCCGCTCACCGGCGCCCGCGCGGCCCGCGCGACCAGCGGCTTCGGCTGGTCCTCCGCCCTCTTCCTCGACCTGGCCGCCGCTCAGGCGTGAGCGGCGGGGATGGTGCCCAGGCGGCCGGCCTGGTAGTCCTCGAAGGCCTTGACCAGCTCCTCCTGGGTGTTCATCACGAACGGGCCGTAGTGCGCGACCGGCTCGCCGATCGGGCGGCCGCCCAGCACGATGACCTCCAGGTTGGGGCTGCGGCTCTCCTGGGTCGCCGACGCCGAGACGGTGATGGTCTCACCGTCGGTGCCGAGGCCCGGCAGGGTGCCGAAGCCGTCGAAGACCGCCAGCTGGCCCGACTCGATGGGCTGCCGGTCGGCGCCGACCGAGCCCCGTCCGGACAGGACGTAGGCGAGGGCGTTGAAGTCCTTGCGCCAGGGCAGCGTGAGGCGGGAGCCGGGGCTGAGGGAGGCGTGCAGCAGGGTGATCGGCGTCCTGGTGCTGCCGGGGCCGGTGAAGCCGCCGACCTCGCCGGCGATCAGGCGGACCAGCGCGCCGCCGTCGTGGCTGCTGAGCAGGACGACGTTGGACCTGCCGATGTCCTGGTAGTTGGGCGCGACCATCTTCTGGCTGCCCGGCAGGTTGACCCAGAGCTGGATGCCGTGGAACAGGCCGCCCTTGGCGACCAGCCACTCCGGGGGAGCCTCCTTGTGCAGGATGCCCCCGCCGGCGGTCATCCACTGCGTGTCGCCGTCGGAGATCGTGCCGCCGCCGCCATGGGAGTCGGCGTGGTCCATCACGCCGTCGATCATGTAGGTGACGGTCTCGAAACCCCGGTGCGGGTGCCAGGGAGTGCCCTTGGGCTCGCCCGGCGCGTACTCCACCTCGCCCATCTGGTCCATCATGATGAACGGGTCGAGATACTGGGGCTTGATCGTCGCCAGCGCCTTGCGCACCGGGAAGCCCTCGCCCTCGAATCCGCTGGGCGCGGTGGTCACGGCCAGCACCTCGCGCTCGCGCACGGCGTCGAGCGGCTGGGCCAGCCGGGGCAGGGTCAACGGGTTCTCTACGGTAACGGCGGGCATGTCGGGCTCCTTCCTGCGAGATTCGCTGGTATCAACTCAGTTGATTCTTCAACTATTCCGCAGAGGGTGAGGCCGTGGCGCGGAGCGCGCCACGGCCTCGGAGCCGGCCGGGTCAGGCCCCGGCGGTCACCGGATCATCGGGTCCTGAACAGGGCGAACGCGCCCCGGCTCAGCGAGATGAGCTCCGGTGCGGCGGTGCTCTCGTCGATCACCGTCCGGGGGTCGCTGGTCAGCGTGGTGACGACGTAGGACTTCCCGGACTTGCCGACCTTCCCGGCGGGACGGGCGAGATAGCCCAGGTCCAGCACGCCGAGCTCGGAGCCGCCCTTGAACCAGGTCGCCG
>NZ_JBSFPS010000029.1:0-52140 GCF_053588315.1 Streptosporangium sp. NPDC003464
GATCTCACGGCGGTGGCGGACGAGGAGGCAGTACAGTTCGTGGACTTCGCTGCGGGTCTCATCTGCGGGCGGCGTGGTGACATGGAGCGTCTGAGTCCCAAGGTCTTCCTGCTGATGCCCTCGGTACTGGCCAAGCCGGGCACCATAACGGGCGTCGTCAAAAGGTTGCAGCCACGCGACTACAGCGAAGCGCTGTATGTGGGGCACTACTTTCGCGAGGGCATTCCGGTCGTAATGGATCTCACGGCGGTGGCGGACGACGAGGCAAAGCAGTTCGTGGACTTCGCTGCGGGTCTCATCTGCGGGCGGCGTGGCGACATGGAGCGCCTGAGTCCCAAGGTCTTCCTACTGCTTCCCTCGGGGCTGGCCAAGTCGAATGCAGCCGCGATGAAGGTCGAAGCGACCGCATCGGAATTGTCCTGATCCTGGGCTGGTGAGGGTGTGGGCCGCACGAAGACGATCGCAATCAGTGCCCCCATCATGATCCTCGTCGCCCCTACGAGGGGTCACAGTCAAGCACGCATTCTCGGCTGCCATGGCATTCCGGTGGGCCGGGGCTGAGGAACGAAGCTCTGGACCTCCGATCGCCCCCGAGCACGTACAGCGACCGGCCACGACGTGGTGATCGTAGGACTGCATCTGTGCGGCGGCGTGGCATCACGGTCGGCGTGTTCGTGTGGGTGCGGTGTGGGGTGAGTACGGCGGGCGGCCCGCAGTCCCGCCACCGGCCGAGACTGGCGCCTCTGCCGCCCGCCGTCCGGGCGTGCGGCGTGGGCGCCGGTCCCGGCCGGCGGCGCCCCGGGCCGTAGCCGCACTGCGCACCCGCCGCAACCGATGCACTCACCGACCCGAGCAACGCACCGCCGCCTCCTGATCATTAGGACCGTTGGCCCCATCATTGGCAGTTGGTCGGGTCTTGTCCCTCGCGGTCAAACTCCTCCTGGGAGATCACCGTGTCTATCGAGATGAACTCTGTGTCGACCCCGTTGACTGGGGTCTTCAGGGGAGTCTCCTTCACGCCCTGAACAAGAACTTGGCCCGGCTTGAGTCTTGCCACGCTCTCGGCCGTGAAGCTGACCCAGGAGGTGTTGACCCTGCTGTTGCCTCTCCCCTTGCCGCCGAATGCGTTATAGGTGATCCCCGGCTTTAGGACAAGCGGTTTCGGTTCCGCTGTCCAACCGTCGGCCGGGGCGTCAAGGCGTACCGATGCACTCTGTCCGTCCAGGCCTGGCGCACTGAACTCCGCATCCTCGACCGAGTGAGTGGATGCGGTGATACTCGGAAGATTCGAATGATCGCCCAAGGCGTCGGCCCCCAATACACCGGAATACGGTTCGTCGTGGGAAACGATCACATTCTCTGGTGTGGCGCCATCGCACCACGCCAAAACAATGATCGGATGGCCTGCCGTATCGACGCTGACCCCGGTCGACCCGGCTATGGGCGGCGTGCAGGCCGTGGCGCCCATGATGACTACGACTGCCAGTGTGATCTTCAGCCATCGCCCCATAGTTCGTAGGGTAAGAAGCATCGGCTTTACCCCATAGGTCCGTGATCTTATCGGCGCCCGACTGTTACAGCTCGCGTTGATATCTGCGAACGCCAGGTGCGCCCCACGCGCTTCCCCGAACCTGCCGCCGTGATCTAGGCAGCTCCTAAGTTGACAACCTACGCTCGTCCCCCGCAGCCCTGACGATCTCCGTACATGGCCGGGGGCGATCGACGGTCCGGAGCTTCGTTCCTCAGCCCCGGCCCACCGAGCACCCGAGCGACGGAAGGCGCAAGCGTTCCCTTATCCATCGCATGCCCGTTGCGTGCCCGTCAGGACAGCGATCAAAGGGGACTCGCGGGGAATCACGAGCAGTCAAAACCCTCCCCCGCAGGTCAGCGTTTCCCAGCTCAGCACCCAACCTCGCTAGAGACTTTCCAAGCTGATGGCGCAGGTTCGATTCCCTTCACCCGCCCAAGAGTGAAGGTCCAGGTCAGGGACACGTTTCCGACTCGAGCGTCTGTGTTCGATCAGGACCGCGCGGTTGAGGTCACCGTGGACCATTCCGATGACTCCCTGGTGGTTGTGGTGAAGGTCCAGACCGAGACAGCGCGCTGATCCCTCGTGCCGCCGGAGCATCAGGCCGGACGGTTCTACACGGAGATCGACACTACTGAATGAGGCCCGTCCATCAGTTCTTCGCCCAGGCATACGCCGCTCTCCATCTCGATCACAGCCAGGCATGCCGCGATGATGTCCACCTGCGCCTCCGTCTCCTCGCTGTCGTAGCCACTTACGAGGAGCTCGGTGTAGGGGCTCAGGGGACCGAAACGATCTGTCCAGGGCGTGAAGGGTATGTATCCCGGCTCGGGATGTTCGAGGTACCCCTCAGCCTCTCCATAGCGGGCGTACATGATGGTGTTGCCTTCGATGTCGAAGCACAGATACCAGTGCCGGAATCCATCGCCGGCGAGCCGATCGGTAATCTCCTGGCGCTCGACCGGGTACCAGTCCAGGGTGACCACGCCGCTGCCGACCTGGTAGAGGGAAAGGCGATTACTGTCGTGCGGCTCCCCGAGACCTCGAACCGCGGCGGGGGCGGCTCCGAGACGACGCATGGCATCCTCGATCGTGAGGACGCCGGAGTCGGGGATCGTCACTGTGTACGCGAAGGTGTCGAGACAGAGGCGTTCCAGCATCTCGTCGTAACGGGCGATGATCTCATCGAACACGGGACGATCAGCCTTTCTGGGCAGGCCGGAGGCTCCCGGTATCAAGAACGGGCCTGCGATTCTAAGGGATCATTCTCGGAGCCGTCCGTGCCAGCTGCGTGCCAGATTGAATGGCGATCACCGGGGACTGGTGGATACTCGCGGTCACCTGGCCTGCCCTGCTGCACCCCTGTTCGTCCAGCTCAGAGAGGCAGATCCGTAGCCATTCCTAAGCCAGTGCCTTGGTCGTACAGCTACGAGTACAGCCAAAAGGACGAACGACGGCGGAACTCGGCGGACGTCTACGGACACCGCGACCGCAGGCCAGAGCCTCTGACCTTTGGTCGAACCGACTTCTGTGATCCGCAGGTTCAGGGGTCGAGCTTGGCGGAGGAGTACGCAAGGCGATCTCGGACCAGTCGCTGGCGTTCCGCTGGAAGGCGGTGAGCATTCATCGCCGTCTGTAGAAGATCAGAATCGAATCCGTGGATGCCCATGTGGTCGAGGAGGGGTTCATAGCGATCAGGTCGATCCCGTAGGACCTCCGTGGCCAACCGGAGCTCCAGGCGGACCACCGGGACGCGATGAGAGCCGCACGTGACCACGGCGTAGTGCCGCCATGGGCCAGGGCCGACGCATTCCATCCCGTCCGAGTCGACTTGCCGCTCGACGGTGCTGATCTCTATCTTCACTCCGTTGATCTCGTACCTGGCGAAGTACTGCATAGCCTCCGAGATCCAGGATGCCGGGTAAAGGCAAGGGAACGTTGAGAGGGCGGTGGCAAACGTGTCCATATCCTCTCGTCGGGCCATCAGGACGTCGATGTCTCCGGCCGGGAGATGGACACCCTGCAGGAGAGCAGCACTGGTGCCGCCCACCCGATAATCGAGGTCGGCGTCTGCGGCTCTCAGGGCCGTAAGTGCCGTGTCCAACGTGGTCGTGACGTCCGTCAGTTGCAGGGATGGTCCGCCGTCGCCCATGGGGTCAGAGTATCGATCACGGTGTGGGACCAGAAGTCCTGCGGACTCAAGCGGAAGCCCCTTTTGGGAGCCACCCGCGTGTACGGTGACGGGCTGCTGCGGACGGCATTGAACGGTGGAGTCGCCGCTGTACGAGGCGGCGAACGGCTGTGAACGCCGGTGAAGACCGTTTGTGGACCTTGTGAACAGAAGGTCGGAGGAGCCCGCCCAGTTGCAGCTCCAGTTGCAATCCAGCGCTGTTCAATGCCTTTCCAAGGTGGGTGGGCCGGATGCGTCGGTCCACCTGGAACCGATCGGGACGGGCAGGACCAAAGCTGCTGATGCGGTTTGGTGCGTATGACGCTCCGCGCAGATGAACGCCCTCACGATCGCCAGTCTGTGGCCGGCCACAGTGGGCGGCTGGGGCGATCGAAGATCCGGGGCTCCGTTCCTCAGCCCGGCCCACCGAACGCCGCGGCTGACGTGCCCGTTGCGTGTCCGATGGGATGGGCCGTTGCGTGCCCGATGGGCAGGGGAAGCAGGGGGAATGCGGGGAGCCAGGGGGAATGCGAGCTACGTGCTGAGCTGCGTCTTTGCAAGTTGAGCAAGATCGGCATGCGTCTTTGCGATCAGCGGGAGCCGTTAGGGGCGGGGTCGTCCGGCGGTGATGTTCGCCGCAATGAGCAGCCCGGCAGGGATGACTGCGAGAAGGAAACCGCTCGGTCCGATCAGGCTGACGGCCAGCGCTGCCCAGGCGAGGATCACCCAGCCGACGTACCCGGGAACGCGTTGTCCCTGCCGCCCTGCCCGCGCCACCAGTAGCCCCAGCAGCACCAGCACCACGACGAATCCACCGGGCAGCGCCCAGAACGTTGCCACCGAGTCGCTGTCCGCGGCACGGTTGCGGAGGTCCCCGGCGAGCCAGCTGGACCAGGGGGCTAGGCGGGCGAACACGGCGGTGTGCGCCACGGCGATCAGGATCATGGTTCGGCCGGCCCAGATGGTGAGCCGACTCGGGGGCGCGGACAATGCGGATGCGTGGGCCGCGTGTGTGGAGCTCATGGTTGCCAGCTTCTCTGGGTCGCGGTCCGGTGCCCTCACCCGCAGGGGGGATGCCGCTCCCTCGTTCCGGGGAGTGGCACAGGTGCGGCGCCTACGGTCGCAGCCGTGGTCGACCGACCCCGAACGGCAATGTAGATCGTTCGGGGACCTGCGGATCAGAAGGTGCTGATCATGGAGGCGTTAGTCCGTGGCTGAGCTCTCACCAGGAACAATCGAGTTGTGAGATCCCGGGATCCCCTCTTCTGGGGCCCGTATCGGCGCCTTTCTGGCTGAGCTTCGACTGCTGTCCGCCGAGGAGGGGAGCCGTACAACATCCATACCTCCCGGGGATTGCTCCGGCCCATGTGGGGCCTCGGCCGCCGCACGCCTGAGGGAGAACCCTCTGCTCAGCGTCGCCGGCCTTCTGTTCTTATGAAGATCAAGGTGACGGCCCGCCGCCCGCCGCCGTCCGGGCATGCGGCCTGGGGCCGGTCCCGAACGGCGGCGGGACTCAGGCGAACGGCGGCGGGAGTCAGGGCCGCGCGCCGTACACAGCATCCGCCGTACACAGCATCCGCCGTACCAAGCCGCATCCGCCGGACCAGGGACGCGCCGCCGCCGCACAGGTGCCACACGCCGACCGCCATGCTGTGGCCGGCCATCACACGGGGTGGGGCGATCGGCGGTCCGGGACTCCGTTCCTCGGCCCCGGTCCGCAGGGAAGTTCCTCGGCCCCGGCCCGCGGGGGAATCGGGTCACTGTCCTGCCTGCCGCTGATGTCCTGCAGTACATCGGGAAGGTGCCGGGCGTGGCCAGAGATCAGGACAAGGTGTCCTTGATCACGATCTGGCCGTCTTCGATGACGAACTTCTGGTTGGTGTTGCTGGGGTCGCACTGCCACAGATACACCTGGGTGCCGTTGCCGCGGCCGTTGGTGGCGTCCAGGCACAGGCGGTTGCCTGAGTAGAGGGTGGACCTGAGGATGATCAGGCCTCTCTGGACGACCCAGAGCTGGTTGGCGTTACCCAGGCACTGCCACTGGTAGACCCGGGTGCCGTTGGCCCGGCCGTTGGAGGAGTCCAGACACATCACCTGGCTCTTGCCGATGGTGTCCTCCACCTTGATGAGGCCGCCCTCGATGACGAACTTCTGGTTGGCGTTGTTGCTGTCGCACTGCCATTGGTACATCAGGGTGCCGTTGCCGCGATTGTTGCTGACGTCGACGCACATTGGGGTCCCGACCAGGGGGGTACGGTCGGCGGACCGGTGCGCAGCGGCCACGGCGGGCAGGGTGGTGAGTGTGCCCACCGCAGCGGAGATGACGGCGACGGCTAGCAGACGGCGAGCAAGCATGGTGCCTCCCAAGAGAGTTGATCAAGACTCAAGCACCATGTCATGACTGACAGTCATTGATCAATTACTCTCCGCACATGTCCTCCGCGTGGCGGAATGGGACACCAGTCAGGGAGGCGGAGCTGTGACGGCTGTCGGGTCTGGACTGGACGATTCCGCGGCCAGGTGGCTTCAACTCCAGCGTCTACGCCTTGGCGGATTCGGTCCGTACCCGTCGGACGGCCATCGCGCCGTTCGGTACAAGGGCTCCGGGGCGTGTCCCGATCGCCTGTTCAGGTGCGCCCCAGGCGGGACGGGAAAGATCGGCATACGGCTTTGCGGGCAGGATGTCAGGGACTCGAATTTTCCGGGGCCGTCCCACGCCGGAGTGGCGCACACCGGTCTCCGTTAATCCTGGAACGCTTCATTCGGCGCCAGCGGGACAGAAATGGCTCAATGGTGTCAACCGGACGCCTTTACGCCCCGTCTCTCCTGTGCCCCGTCTGTCGCAACAGGAGTCGTTTTGCGCATCCCCTTGATTCTCTCGGGCGCCGCCCTGGTCGGCGGCCTGATCCTGTTCTGCCAACCGGTGCATGCCGTCGTCTCCGGGCTGCGGCAGAGTGCGGTCGTCGGCACCGACATCGTCGATTACCGATGCACCACAACCGGCGTGGCCGAGAAACAAGACATCAAGGTCAAGGTCGAGCTGACGGTGCCGGCCGACGCTACGACGGGCCAGCCGATGACCATCGGCTGGCGCGGAACCTACGTCGACGACACCACCGCGCTGAGGGCGCCCACCGCGGGACTGGCCGACGGCACCAAGCTGTACGCGTACGCGTCCATCAGCGGGCTCGCCGGGTTGACCTCCGCCACCGGAGTGGGCGAGCTCGCCACCCTCGGCGTGGGCCGGGTCGTTCCCCTGCCGACGACCGTGGTCCCGCTGAAGACCGAATCCTCCGACGCGGGCACCGCGACGGTGAAGCCGGCCGCCATCAACTTCGGGACCGGGCCCAAGGGGCCGTCGATCCAGTGCGAGGTGCAGAACAGCGCGGCCCTGACGACCTACCCCCTCACCGTCGCCTCCGCGGACGGCCGGCCAACCGATGCCGTACAGGTGACCCCGGACCCACAGGCGACCCATGCCGTCACGGCGACTGCGGATGATCAGTCATCCGATTCCGTACCGGTGACCTCGAGCCCGGAGCCGGCCCAAGGGGAGGAAAACGGCAGGATATTCAAGACGCCGACAGGGGGAGCCGCGACCGGAGGCGGCGGTGAGTCCGGCCCCGACGGGCGAGCGCTCGTGTCGACCGGTCTCCTCATCACTCTCGCTGCCGCTGTCGGACTCCTGCTACGCCGTCGCACCCTTCAGGGGGTGATCGCCCAGTTCCCAGGCGATGACCACTCAGCTCCCAGGGGATGACCGCTCAGCGTCCGCCTGTGGCCGACCGCCACGTCCGCGGCCTGGAAAGGCGTGGGAGGAGGGTGTGGAAAGGCGTGGGAGGAGGGCGGGAGAGGAGGGTGCTGAGCCGGGTGCCGTCCTCTGCCCGACCGGGTCGAGAGAGCTCTCGGCGAGTCATCCGCACAAGCGGTGGAGTGGTGCGGGCGAGCCAGGGCCGGCTCAACCCGGTCGGACAGCCCGAGCAGGTCAGTGGCAGCGGAGGTCCAAGCCCGCGCCGGTGCCGTCGTTCAGTTCCACGATCACCGTCCGGCTGCTGTAGGCCGCGCGCTTCGACGGTCGCCGGGTCCACACCGTGACGTTCGGCCGGCCGGTCTCGACACCCGCGATGTCCGCCCGGTCGTAGTAGTCCGTGAGCTCGTCGACGGACAACTCCGTACTCAGCATGAACCGGGCGCGGTAGTCGCAGTGGTTGCCGTTGCCGCGCAGCGCGATGGAGCCCTCCGCGTCATTGCCCGCCCAATACGTCTTCGGTGGTAAGGGGTAGCTCTCGAACCTTTTGATCAAACTGTCGAGCTTCGCATCGTTGGCCCACATGGGGACCTTGACGAGAAGGAACAGCCCGATCACCGGCAGGAGCGCCACCGCCAGACAGCCTCCCTTCGCGCCGCGCCAGAAAGACCGCCTGGTGGGCGGTGCTTCCAGCGGTGCTTCCATGGGAGCAGCGGGAGCGTTCTGCACGGCACCATCCGACGTCGGCCTATGTCACGTGTCACAGGATAGACATTCTTCGGTCCGTGGAGCTTCCCCGGCGAGGCCGCCTCCATCACCGTTCCAGGCAGCAGGGATCCCATCACACATGCTCAGGGCGTCTCGTCCTTGATCGTATTTCTCGGCGGATCGGAGAGTACGGACGACACATCCCGAATAGGGTCCAGAGGTGAACCTTGTCCGCGTGGCTCTCGTCATGATTGCCGTGATGGTTCTCACCGGATGCGACCCCGCGGAAGACCGGACCACACGTCTGGATCATGTCGCCGGCGCTTCCTGCCCGAAGGGCCCACAGCCCGATCTGTCCCTGCCACGCCAGACGCTTCCCGATGACTTTGTGCCGGTCCAGGTCATCCGCTGCCGCTGGGAGTCCCGCTACCTGCCCGGCAAGGGCCGCTGGGCGGTCGTGATCGAGGAACATGCCGATGGTCCGGCGGCCGACGAGCTGACGGCCGAGCTGCGTCGCCCGTCCGAGAGATCGATATTCGGCCAGAACTGCCTGACGGTGGAGTTCCTGGTCGACTACTTCGTCGTGGTGGACGCGTCGGGCAGGGCGGTGCTGCCGGACCTGCCGACCGCTGTGTGCGGGGGGCCGTTCCGTTCCGCCTTGGACGTCATTGGCCGTCTGCCGTACCGGGTCGAGAAAGCGACGCCCGTCCGGAGGATCGAGAGCGAAAAGACCTTCCGGGCCGGTTGCGGCGACAAGTACATGGACGTGATCCTCACCGTCTCCCGGCTGCGGACGGATCCGCCTCAACCGCGGCAGGCGCGGCAGATGTGGAATCCCGCGCCGAAGGGACTGCGCGTGTGCGTCTACCGCACCGTGGACAAGGTCAGAGGCACGATCGAGGGAAGGTTCGAATCCATGCGCATCCTCAAGGGCCGCAGCCTGCGCACCCTGCTCGCCGCTCTGGACAGCGCGCCGGCCACCGACTGCCCGAGCGACCACACCCGGTTCGCGGTGCTGGACACCGGCTCCAGAGAGGCGTACGCCGAGCTTGACGGCTGCCGCAACCTCGTGCGTCCCGACGGGTCCTTCGGCCGCCTCACTCCAGACGCCGTGGCGCTCCTCGCCGGTTGACCCCACTCACCGGTTGACCCCACCCGCCGGATGCGCCAGTGGTCCCGCCGGACGCGCCGGTGGTCTCAGCCCGGCGCGTCAGAAGTCCTAAGCTGTCCGATCATGCACTCCCTCCTGTCCGGCGCCGGCCCCCGGCGATCTCTCCGGCGTCTGGCTGTCCTCACGCGATGGGCCCTCCTGGTGGCCGTGTGCCTTGCCGTCCTGCCGTCCGGAGTGGCGCAGGCCGCTCCGCCCAAGAACCCGTTGCTGAAGATCGGCAGGCTGGCGGCCACATCGTGTCCGGAGCCGCCGCTCATCGACGGAGGCATGCCTCGGACGCGCGAGTATCTGACGGCGTCCATGAAATGCCTAAACGGACTGTGGTCCGCTCACTTCGCCCGCGCCGGGCTGAGGTTCCGCGAGCCCACGGTCCGCTTCTACGAAGAACCCGCCCAGCGCGTGTGCGGAGTGCGCTGGCCCGCCAACGCGGCGGCCTTCTACTGCACGGAACGGGCCACGCTGGTGTTCCCGCTCACCGGTAGCTGGATCGAGGGCCGGACCGATCTGTATCCCCTCAAGGTGGCGGCCCATGAATACGGCCACCACCTGCAGAGCCTCACCGGCATCAGGGACGACTACGAGGCCCGCGCCCGCTCCGACCGGGCCCACCGGGCCGAGCTCGGCCGCCGCTACGAGCTCCAGGCGGACTGCCTGTCCGGCGTGTTCCTGGGCAGCGTGCGGCGGTCTCTGCCACGTACCGAGCAGGACTGGGAGGCGCTGTCCGGTGCGCTCCGCGCCAGCGGTGACATCGGCGACTACCGCACCCACGGCACCGGCGCCAACCGGGTCCGCTGGTTCGATCGCGGCTACCGCGCGGTCTCCCCGGCCGCCTGCGACACATGGGCCGCCACGCCGTCCATGGTGTCCTGACCCGCTCCGCCGGGGCGGCCCGCACCGGCAGCGAGCCGGCGCCGCGCCCACCGGCAGCATGCCGCTCGCCTGGCTGATCCCACGGCTCACGAGCAAGGGAGCGCCCCGTGCGAGACATCACGGTGTTCAGCGGTATGGGGGAGGCCGTACGGACAACTCCGAGGAGGGCGCCTTCACCGGTTGGAGGAGGGCGCCCTCACCGGCTGAGCGCGTTCCACAGCGTGGTGAACTCCTCCGCCGTCAGCCGGTTCAGGCCGAAGTCGTCCGGATAGATCGGGCCTTCGGCCAGGAAGCCGTGCTCGTCCTCGATGTGACTCCACGAATACCGGCGGGCGAGGCCGTCCGATCCCAGCTCGGCATGCCTGACGGGCCAATACTCCCCGCCGTCGTCTATGACGGTCTCGAACAGCCACACATGGCCGTCGTCGTCCACCCCGTGCCAGTACCAGTGGGGCCGGTCACTCTCGTCGAGCGCCCGGATCGTCTCCTTGCGCCGGTCTTGCAGCATTGTGCTCCTCGATGTCAATCAAATGGCGATCAGGGACGCATACTCTGCCCCTGTTATGTTGCGTGTTCTCGGTCCGCTCCAGGCGGAGATCAACGGTCGTGCGGTGGATCTGGGCACCTCCCGGCAGCGGGCCGTGGTGGCCAGGCTGGTCGCCGCGGGCGGACATGTGGTCTCCACCGATCGTTTCATCGATGACCTGTGGCGGGGGCAGCCCCCGCCCAAGGCGCTGGCCGCCCTCCAGGTGTACGTGTCCAACCTGCGGCGGGCGCTCGAACCCGACCGGCCGCCCCGGACGCCCGCCACCGTGCTGGTCAGCGCCGCTCCGGGCTACCGCCTCCGGCTGGAGCCCGGCAAGGTGGACGCCTGGGTGTTCCCCGGTCTGGTCGACTCCGCCACGGCGGCGCTCGCCTCGGGCGACGGGACGCGGGCGCTCGACCTGGCCGACCGGGCGCTCGCGCTGTGGCAGGGCCCGGCCTACGCGGAGTTCGCCGACGACGAGTGGGCGGAGCCGGAGACGGCGCGCCTGGAGGAGCTGCGGCTGGTCGCCGTGGAGTGCCGGGCGGAGGCCCGGCTGGTGCTCGGACGCAACGCGGAGATCGAGCTTGAGCAGCACGTCCGCGCACACCCGCTCAGGGAGAACGCTGTGCGTCTGCTCGCCCTGGCCTACTACCGGGCCGGGCGGCAGGCGGACGCGCTGGCCGCGATCAGGAAGGCCCGCGAGACCCTGGCCGGTGAGCTCGGGGTGGACCCCGGGCCGGCGCTGCGCGGGCTGGAGGCGGACATCCTGGCCCACGCGGGCTCCCTGCGCCGGGAAGCGCCGGTGGTCTCCGGCTCCTCGGTCCGGGAAGCGCCGGTGCTCTCCGGTCCCCTGGCCGCCGCCCGGGTCCCCGGGCGGGCCGCGACCCCGGTGCCCGGGGGGATCACCGGGCAGGCCACGGCGACTGGGCCGACGCCGGCCGTACGTCAAGGGCCGGCGCGGGCCGTGCCGCGGGGCCCCCAGAAGGGCGACGGGCGGGTCCTAACCTGGACGACGTCCGAGGAAGGCGGGCTGATCGGCCGTACGGCGGAGCTGGCCGCGCTCCATGCCGTCGCCGGGGCGGCGGGGCTGCGCACGGTGTGGCTGGGCGGGGACGCGGGAGCCGGCAAGAGCACGCTGGCCGGGGCGTTCGCGGAGAGCCTGGCGGGCCAGGGATGGCTGACCGCCGCGGGCCGGTGCCCGGAGACGGACGGCGGCGCGCCGCCCGCGTGGGCGTGGAGCGAGGTCCTGCGCGGGCTGGCCGCCGAGCGGCCGCCGGCCGACGACGTGGCGGTACGGCTGGCGCCCCTGCTGGCCGACGACACCCCGGCCACCGGGCGGTTCCTGCTGGCCAGAGCGGTGGAGGACTACCTGGCGCAGGTCGCCGGGGCCGATACGCGCCTGCTGGTCGTGCTGGAGGACGTGCACCGCGCCGACGAGGAGACGCTGCGGCTGCTACGCCATCTGGCGGTACGGCTCGCGGCGGCGGAGATCATGATCGTTGCCACCTACCGTCCCGCCGAGGCCGCCGACCATCTCGGCGCGACCTGGGCGGCCCTCACCGGGCGGCACACCCACCGCCTCGACCTGCACGGGCTCAGCGACGACGGGGTGGCCCAGCTGCTGCGGGAGCGCTCGGGGCGGGAGGTCGACCCGGTGACCGCGCGCACCGTGGCGGAGCGGACCGGCGGCAACCCGCTCTTCGTGTGCGAGACCGCGCGGCTGATCGCCACCGACGGGACCCCGGCGGCCCGGGCGCTGCCGCCCGGCGTGCGCGACCTGATCCGGCGCAGGGTCGCCCGGCTGCCCGCCACGGCCCGGACCACGCTGAGGGACGCGGCGATCGTCGGCCGGGACGTCGACGTGGACGTGCTGCTCGCGATGGACGGCGCCGACGAGGACGCGGTGCTGGACGGACTGGAGGCGGGCGTGCTGACCGGGCTGCTGACCGAGCCCGCGCCGGGCCGGGTCCGCTTCGCCCACGTGCTCGTGCGGGAGACCCTCTACGAGGACACTCCCGGCATCCGCCGTACCCGGCTGCACGGCCGGGTCCTCGGCGCGCTGGAGCGCCTCAGGCCCGGGGACGTCTCAGCCCTGGGACACCACGCGCTCGCGGCGGCCACCACGAGCACCGCGGGACGGGCGGTGCCGTACGCGGTGGCGGCGGCGGAGCGGGCGGCGGCCCTGCACGCCTACCGGGAGGCGGCGGGCCTCTATCAGGGAGCGCTCGATCTCGTGGCCGACGACCACCGCCGGTTCGACCTGCTCTGCCGACTGGTGGGCGTGCAGGCTCACGAGGGCAACGTGATGGCCGCCAGGGAGAACCGGGAGCGGGCGATCGCGGTGGCGCGGCGGCTCGGGACGGGGCTCATCCGCGCGCTGACCGCCTACGAGGCCCCGGTGACCTGGTCGATCCAGCCGGACCGCCGGATCGACGAGGCGTTCGTCGCGGCGGTCCGGGAGGCGCTGACGGGGGACACGGGGGGCGAGGACGGCGACGAGGCCCGTTGCCGGCTGCTGGCCACGCTCACCTTCGAGCTGGAGGGGCACGACGACGAGGTGTGCGAGTCGTCCAGCGCCGAGGCGCTGCGACTGGCCCGGAGGCTGGGCCGTACCGAACTGGTCTGCCTCGCGCTCAACGCCCGCTACTTCGTCCTGCTGACGCCGCACCGGCGTGACGAGCTGGAGGCGGTGGGCCGGGAGCTGGTGGAACTGGGCGAGCGTGCCGGGCTGCCCGGCTACCGGATGCAGGGCCACCACGCCCTCTACATGGTGAGCCTCGGCCGCAACGACCTCCCCGCCGCGCGCCATCACGCGGACCGGGCCCTGGAGCACTCCACCAGCGGCCAGCTCGGCCTGGCACTGAGCGTGCTGTCGATGCTGGACACGCTGGTCCTGCTGATCAGGGGCGAGTTCGAGCGGGCGGAGCGTTCCTATTCGACGGTGGCCGAGCGGATGGCCGCCACCGGGGGCGCCAACGCCACCGGCATCGGCATGGTGGGCCGGTTCCTGTCCCGGCTGGTGGGCGGCCTGCCGCAGGACATCCCGGAGATGATGGCCATGTACGGGTTCATCCCGGATGACGTCTCCGAACTGCTGGTCCGGGCTCTGATCGCCGAGGGCAGGCACGAGGAGGCCCGGACGTTCTGGGAGCCCGGCTGGGCGGCGCGGAAGGACTACTACTGGCTGATACGGATGGCGCTGCGCGCGGAGAACGCGGTCGCCCTGGGCGACCGCGAGGTGAGCGAGCGGTGCTACCGGGAGCTCCTGCCGTGGGACGGCGAGCTGGCCGGTCTCTCCTCCGGGTCGGTCACCATCGGGCCCGTCGCGCACGTTCTGGGAGATCTCGCCGAGTCGCTCGGCCGGGACGGGTCGGCCCACTACGCGGCGGCGGAGCGCGTCGCCGAGCAGGCCGGCTCCTCGCACTGGGCCCGCAGGGCGGCCCAGGCCCGCGCCGCGGCCGCTGCCGCACTCGGGGACCGGTGCCCGGAGCCCGGACGATAGCCCGGCCCCGTCGGGAGCGGCTGGGCACCGGCCGTGACCAGCCGGCGTCCCACCCCCGATGTCCGGCGCTCAGTCTCCGGTGTCCCACGCCCGATGTCCGGTGTCCGGTGTCCGGTGTCCGGAGCTCAGTGGCTAGTCTCCGGCGTCCCACGCCTGTTGCCCCTGCTGCCTGCTGCCTGGCGCCCGGTGCGCGCCCGCCGTACGGTGCCCTGGACCGGGCCGGGGCGCGGCTCAGACCTCGGCGAGAGGGCCGAAGACGAGCAGTTGGCGGCGCCGGTGGCCGCCGCGCAGCAGGGAGAGCAGCACCGTCAGCACGGGGCCGGCCAGCCTGCGGAGCCTGGCGAGCTCCGCCGGCCTGGCGTACTGCTCGATCCTCGGCAGGTCGACCCTGATGTTCCCGCCCTTGCGGACGGCGTCCTCGACCCGCTTCCAGTCGGCCACGGACACGTACTTCGTGATGATCGGGAAGAGCAGCCGCTCCTCTTCCTCGATGTGCTCGTCGAGCATGTCGGCGAGCCGGGTGAGCGAGACGGCGAGCGCGCGGGCGTCCCCGCCGGAGGCGAACGCGGTCACCTGGCCGTTGATCTCGGCCAGCAGGGGGTCCAGCTCGGAGTGGTCGTCGCTCAGGTCGCGCAGGTCCACCTCGGCGCCGGCGGCCCGCTCGATGACGGGCCAGAGCACCTGGTCCTCCATCGTGTGGTGATGGTGGATGCCATGGCACAGCGCCGTGACGAATCCGGCGATGGCGGCGGCGCGGGCCCGGGTGGCGGACTGCCGGCCATCGGCCAGATCCGTGGCCAGCCGGGCCAGCCGGCGGACGTCGCCGCGCATGGCTCGGTGGGTGATCTGGAAGCCCAGCAGTTCGGGGGTCTTGGGGGCCATCGCGGGTGTCTCCTCGGTCGGTACGGCTTGCTGCCCGGCCATGGTGTGACGGCCCGCTTATGACTTACTTGGTGATTTCTTATCGGATGACCGGGTCTGCCGGACAGCGGTCCCGCGCCGCCCGCTCTCACCGCATGTCCCAAGCGCGCCACGGAAAGTATTCGGAGCCGCCTGCCCGCAGGTTCGGCGGCCTCCGCCGTACGATTCGGAGGGCGGCCCGGCGGATGATCGTCACCCCGCTGGCCGGAAGGTCCTCCCCCCGCCCTGCCGACGCGCAGGGACAAGTGCACAGGAAGCGCAGACACAGCGCAGACACAGCGCAGATACGGGGGGAAGGCATGCGCAGCAGCGCCATCGCCGCAGTGGTCGCCGTGCTCGGGACGGTCGTCGCGACCGCGGGATCCGGGGCGGCCGTCGCCGGGACCGGGCCCAGGGGCCCTGAGCCGGTCTACGTGTTCAACCTCCACGGGGCCGAGGAGGGGCGGGCCGACCAGCGGCCGACGGACCTGGTCCTCTCCGAGAACAGCTCCATCAGCGAGGTCACCTGGAGCAAGTGGGGGCCGCAGGCGGCGCTCGGCACCGGCAAGCTGACCGGGACCTGGTGCCTGCCGGACTGCGAGACCGAGCCGTACACCGCGACGGTCCTGCTGGGCAGCGTGCAGCGGATGAAGGGGAAGAGATACTTCGCCCACTTCGGCGTCTCCGGCGACTTCCCCGAGCCCGAGGACCACATCGGCGCGCTGATCGGGGAACTGCCCACGCCTGAGCAGGCGGGCCGGACCAAGCAGGCCGACCGGACCGAGCGGACCGACCAGGCCGAGCAGGCCGGCCGGGCGGAGCAGGGGGGCCGGGCCGAGCAATCCCGTCGGGCGGAGCAGGGCAGCCGGGCCGAGCAATCCCGTCGGGCGGAGCACTCCCGTCGGGCCGAGCAGGCCGGTCGGGCGGAGCACTCCGGCCGCGCTGAGCAGGGCGGTTGGGCCGAGCGCGGTCCCCGGCGGCGCTGACGAGTGAGCGGTGCGATCCCGGGGCCGCGATTGATTTCGCATCGCGCTCCCGGGGCGTGTATGGTTACACCTGTCCGCAGCGCGAGAGCGAAGCAGACAGGCCCCTTTAGCTCAGTCGGCAGAGCGTCTCCATGGTAAGGAGAAGGTCTACGGTTCGATTCCGTAAAGGGGCTCAACAGCCTAAAAGCCCTAACCATCCGGTTAGGGCTTTCGGCTTGGGTGGACCTGAGGGCCACCCGGACAACACTCAAGGCTCCCGGCGAGCAGACGGGCATACTGGGGAAACTCAGGAGCGATGGCCCTGACCTGCACAAGTACGCAGGCACTCTGCGCGTCGGGTATCCTTGCGGGGGTCGGTCGATTTCGCCGGCCCAAGGCGGAGTAGCTCAGCCAGGCAGAGCAAACGGCTCATAATCGTTGTGTCGCCGGTTCAAGTCCGGCCTCCGCTACTACCCTCCCGGGTCCCCTCACAAGGGGAGCTGGGCTGGGTTGTCCTAGTCCCGAACGTAGAAAGGCACTCCCAAGTGGCTGCCACCGACGTTAGGCCGAAGATCACGCTGGCCTGCCAGGAGTGCAAGCACCGCAACTACATCACGCGGAAGAACCGGCGCAACGACCCGGATCGGCTTGAGCTGAAGAAGTACTGCCCCAACTGCAAGACGCACAGGGCGCACCGCGAGACCCGCTAAGTCTCTGCGAAGCCTCCCGGTCCTCGACGGGAGATGGCTACTTCAGTAGCACTCATACTCAACGCAGACCGGCGTCCTCCTCCTGGAGGGCGCCGGTCTGTCGTATCTGCACAGCTTTTCCGCATGGGTGTTGACCGCGCTCGACAGCCGGTGCCGGGCGGGGCCGGGCTAGGGTTTCCTGATGGCCGACCCGGGGAATACGCTCCGGAATCTTGTTCTGTTAATGTCGGCCTCACCAGCTCGGTATCCGCAAAGGAGCACGATGGCTCTGAACCGTGATTTCGTCGGGCGGGCGTCCGCGCCTTCCGCGCCCTACGAGGTCAGCCGCGTGAAGATCAAAGAGTTCGCGACGGCGATCGGCGACAACAACCCGGTCTACCGGGACAGGGAGGCCGCCCAGGCCGCCGGACACCCGGACGTGATCGCGCCGCCCACCTTCCCCATCGTGTTCAGCCTGAGCGGCGGGTCGGTCCTGGCGGACCCCGAGCTCGGCCTGAACTTCGCCATGGTCGTCCACGGCGAGCAGCGCTTCGAATACCAGCGGCCGATCCACGCCGGTGACGAGCTCGTCACCGTCTCCACGGTGACCGACATCCGCAGCGTCGGCCGCAACGAGCTCGTCACCGTCAGGAGCGATGTCACCACCGTCGACGGCGAGCCCGTGTGCACGGCCTACAACACCATCGTCGAGCGTGGAGGGGCGGCCTGAGATGGCAGCGACTGTCAAATACGACGAGGTCGAGACGGGCCAGCAGATCCCGCCCGTCGACTACCCGGTCCGCCGCGCCAACCTGGTGATGTACGCCGGAGCCTCCGGCGACTTCAACCCCATCCACTGGAACGAGCGCTTCGCCAAGACCGTCGGCCTGCCCGACGTCATCGCGCACGGCATGTTCACCATGGCCCAGGGCGGAAGGTTCGTCACCGACTGGGCCGGCGACCCGGGCGCGGTCGTCGACTACGGCGTGCGCTTCTCCTCCATGGTGGTCGTCCCGGACGACGAGCAGGGCGCGGTGATCACGGTGAGCGGCGTCATCGAGGAGAAGCTGGAGGACAAGCGCGTGGTGGTCGCGCTGACCGCCAGGTCCGGCGACTCCCGGGTGCTCTCCAAGGCCCGCGCGGTGGTCCAGCTCGGCTGACCGTCCTGGCCACGGGGGCCGAGTAGCCGTCGTGACCACGGAGGTCATCTACAGCCGGCCGTCCTGGCCGCAGGGGTGAAGTACAGCCGGCCGCCCCGACCGCGGAGGTCGAGTACGGCTGGTCCGGCTCCCGGGCCGGGGGGCTGATTCTTCCCCCGGTCCGTGGGTAGCGTCCGGAGATGAGCGAAGTACCACCTCACGTGACGGGGCTCGCCGAGCAGCGGGCCAGGGCGCGGGCCGGCGGCGACCACGCCGGGGCCGACGCGCTCCGCGACAAGATCGAAGCCGAGGGCTGGCTCGTCCGTGACACCGCGGACGGTTTCGAACTGGTCCCCCGACCCCCCTTCGAGGTGTGGCCGACGGTGAGCTCCGTCCCCGAGACGGGGGCGGGCGGCCGGTGGTCCGGACGGGCCGGTCCCGCCGGCTCCGAGCCCGCCGGCCGGGACAGCGCCTCCATGGACGCCGGCCGGGTCGCCGAGGCCGCGGCCCCGGAGGCCAGGCCCGAGCGGCTCGACGACCTGAACGCCGAGCGGGTCGCCGCGGCGGAGGCGGCTCCGGAGCAGAAGCCCGAGGGTTCCGAGCTCGTCGGCCGCGCCGACGAGCACCGGGGTCACCCCGAGTGGGACGACCATGAGGGCCACCCCGAGCGGATGGTCTCCTCCCAACTGCTGTGGGACGGGAGCCTGTCGGTGTCGCGCCTCGACGAGTCGATCACTCCCGCCGAGCACGCGGAGCCCGCCGCGCCGCCCACCGTGACCGTCGGCCTCCTGGTCGACGGCTGGCCCGATGACCTGCGCGAGTGCGTCCGTGCCCTGGTGGCCCGCACCGAGGCCAGGATCATCGGTCTCGACCTGGGCGACGTCGACGGCGCCGGCGCCGTCCTGCACGAGCTGGCCCAGGAGTTCCCCCGCCGGGTCGAGGCCTGGCACGTGGCCGAGGCCCCGCACTGGAGGGGAGGCACGGCCGGGTGGGGCGAGAGCCGTACCAAGCTGCTCAAGCTCGACACCTCCGACGTGCACGTCGTGATGGAGACCTCCACGATCCTGGACGGCGACGCGATCACTCCGCTGGTCCGGACGCTGACCGACGACGTGGCCGCGGCGGGCTGGAAGGGCGTGAACCCCGGGGCCGACGGTCACCACTGGCATGACGCGGAGCCCGGCGAGGTCCGCGGGCTGCTCGGCCACCTGTTCGCGGTCAGGCGCGACGCCGCGCTCGCGGCCGGCGGCTTCCCCGCGGGGGCCCGCTACTACCGCAACGCCGACCTGGAGTTCTCCCTCACGCTTCCCGGCACCCTCGTCGCCCTCGACAAGGACCTGCCGGTCCACCAGGAACGGCACCGCGGCTACCACGACGTCGACCCCGACTACCGCGACAGGGAGTCCCGCCGGACCTACGACCGCGTGCTGAGGCTGCTCCGCGACACCTAGCCGCTCCGTGCCACGTAGGCTGGTCGCGGATTTCGGCCGGGTGGTGGGGAAGCGCATGACTGAGCGGGTTGCAGGGGTACGGCTGGCGCCGTACACGACGTTGGGGCTGGGCGGACCGGCCAGGGCGTTCGTGGCGGCGGGGTCGGCGGAGGAGATCGTCGAGCTGGTGGCCGGGGCGGACCGGGCGGGTGAGCCGGTGCTCGTGCTCGGCGGCGGCAGCAACCTGGTCGTGTCGGACGAGGGGTTCGACGGGCTGGTCGTGCGTGTCGGGTCGCGGGGGATCGAGGTCGACGGGGACCGCTTCACCGTGCAGGCGGGAGAAGACTGGGACGGGCTGGTCGCCCGCGCGGTGGCGGAGGGGCGGTCGGGGATCGAGTGCCTGTCCGGCATCCCGGGGCTGGTCGGCTCCACGCCGATCCAGAATGTCGGGGCCTACGGGCAGGACGTCTCGCAGACGATCACCGGGGTGCGGGTTTACGACCGCAAGGACGGCGAGGTGCGCGACCTGACCGCCGGTGAGTGCGGGTTCGCCTACCGGCACAGCGTGTTCAAGGAGGAGCCCGGGCGGCACGTCGTCCTGGCGGTCACCTACGAGCTGGCCGGGGGAGAGCTGTCCGGCCCGGTCGCCTACAAGGAGCTGGCCGGCAGGCTGGGCGTCGCCCTCGGTGAGCGGGTGCCGCCGGCGGAGGCCCGCGCGGCGGTGCTGGAGCTGCGCCGGGGCAAGGGGATGGTGCTCGACGCCGACGACCCCGACAGCCGGAGCGCGGGCTCCTTCTTCACCAACCCCGTCCTCACCGCCGCGGAGGCGGCCGAGCTGGAGCTGCGCGCCCCCGGACACCCCCGGTGGGACATGCCGGACGGCGCGGTCAAGGTCCCGGCGGCCTGGCTGATCGAGAACGCCGGGTTCCCCAAGGGCTACCGTCGCGGCCCGGCGCGCATCTCCACCAAGCACACCCTCGCCATGACGAATCCAGAGATGTCGGCGACGACCGCCGACCTCCTCGACCTGGCCCGCGAGGTCCGGGACGGGGTGCGGGAGAAGTTCGGCGTCACCCTCGTCAACGAGCCCGTGATGGTCGGCACCCACCTCTGACCGGGCCGGGGAGCGGGAAGGGGCCGTTCCGGGGAATGCGCGGGCGGCCGCGCCTGTTAGGGTCAGATGGAAACACCCGAAGGGGAGTAGTCCCAATCGCGTGATCGACATACTGGCGCCCCGGGCGCCCGGTCGCGCGGGCCTGGCATCCGAGCTGATCCAGGCGGACGAGACCTTCGGCCTGGCAGGCATACACCGATGCTGCCGGGCCGAAGCGTGCCCGTCTCCCGGGTGCCCCTTCCGGCCCGGCCGCGCGCGCGGAAGGGCAATCCCGTTGGAAGCGTTCTGGATCAGTCTCGCGGTGATCTTCGTCGCCGAGCTGGGCGACAAGAGTCAGCTCATGGCGATGACGTTCGCGACCCGGTTCAAGCCGTGGCCGGTCCTGGCCGGCATCACCCTGGCCACCGCGGTCGTCCACCTGGTCAGCGTCGGCCTGGGCCGGCTGGCCGGTGACCTGATCCCCACCACGGCCATCACGATCATCGCGGGCATCGCGTTCCTCGGCTTCGCCGTGTGGACCCTGCGCGGGGACGAGCTGACCGACGAGGAGTCGCAGAAGGCGCAGCGCACCACCCGGTCGGCGATCATCGCCGTGACCGTCGCCTTCTTCCTCGCCGAGCTCGGCGACAAGACCATGCTCGCCACCATCACGCTGGCCACTCAGCACGGCTGGTTCGGCACCTGGCTCGGCTCGACGGTCGGCATGGTCGCCGCCGACGCGCTGGCCATCGCGGTCGGCCGGATGCTCGGCAAGCACCTGCCCGAGAAGATCATCCGGTACGGCGCCGCCGCCGCCTTCGCGATCTTCGGAGTCGTCCTGCTGGTCGAGCCGCTGCTGGCCTGACGAGGATCCCCGCCCCCGCGCGCCGGGACCTGATCGGGCCTGCCCGGCCGCACCGTGTGAACTCCCGCGAGCAGGAGAAGGTCCTGCGCGCGGGAGTTCGGCCATCCGCCGCCAGGCGATCATGTAGGTTTCGGCGACGATGTCGGCCGCCTCCTCCGGAGAGGCGCATCGCCTCATGGCGTAGCCCGAGAATCTGGTCGTAGGTATCTCGGTACACGTCCTCGAAGCGGACCCTGAGTTCTTCATCCACGCGTCATCCTCATCAGTGCTCCCTGGATCGTTCCGGGGTTCGACCCCTACATGTCCACGGGTGTCGCGAGGATTTCAGGTCCAGCTCAGCCGCGTCGGCGACGGGCGGAGCGCCGGATCCGGCGTGGTTCCCGGCGGTCGGCCGGGCCGCTCACCCCGCGTGTCCACCGTCGGCCGGCGCGCCGGCTCCGAACGAGGTGAGCAGGTGCCGCAGGGCGGCGGTGAGCGGCCTGTCGCGGATGGCGAGCGAGGTGACGACGGCCGGTCCGTCCAGCGGCCGGAAGGTCACGTGGTGCGCGAGCGGCAGCCCTGAGACCTCGTAGAAGACCGTCCAGGAGGGCGGACCCGTCCCGATCTCGGCCAGAGTCTCCTGCAGGCTGGTGAACGGCGGCCCCGGGGGCGGGTCGATCCCGGCCGCGCGGCAGGCACCGGTGATCAGATCGTGGAAGGGCGGGTTCCTCTCCCGGGGGGCCAGCCGCAGCGGCAGGTGCGCGAGCTGCTCCAGGCGGAGCAGGGGCTCGTCCGCCAGCGGGTGGGCGGCGGGCAGGGCGACGTACAGCGGGTCGCTCCAGACGCGGATCAGCCGCAGGCCGGGGGCCGAGGTCAGGGCGCGTACGAGCGCGGCGTCCAGCCCGCCGGAGCGCACGGCGGCCAGCCGGTCGGCCAGCGGGGCGTTCCTGAGCCGGACCTGCAGGCCGGGGGCGATGGCGGCCAGCTCGGCCAGGGTGCGGTAGAGCCGGTCCCCCGGGCCGTGCACCGCGCCCAGCCGCAGGATGCCGTCGGCGCCCGCCACGATCTCGGCCGCGACCTGCCGGGTGTGGTCCGCCGCGGCGAGCACGGCCCTGGCCTCGGGCAGCAGGCGCTCCCCGGCGGAGGAGAGCTGGACGTGCCGGGTGGAGCGGTCGAAGAGCGGCAGCCCGAGCTCGCGCTCCAGCCTGCGGATCTGCTGGCTCACCGCGGACTGCACGATGTTCAGGCGCTCGGCGGCCCGGCTGAATCCTCCCTCCTCCGCGACGGCGAGGAAGTACTCCAGCTGCCGGAGCTCCACGACTCCTCCATTCATCACGATCGGTGATTTCTGCAGGTGACAACTGCTTCTGGTCCGTGAGGTGTTCCCACGCTCGAATGGGAGGCACGCATCTGGAAGGAGTGGGCATGTCATCGAACGACGCGGACACGGGCCGTGCCGTGATCGTCCGCGCGGAGAGCGCCGAGGTGGTGGAGCTGGCGGCGGGCAGCGCGTTCCGGCTGCTGGTCGACGCCAGTGACACCGGGGGCGCGCTCGGCGTCAACCGGCTCACGTTGGGCGTCGGCGCCGACGGAGCCGCCCCGCACCACCACGCGCTGTCCTCGGAGGCGTTCTACGTGCTCGACGGGGTCATGGAGTTCCTCCTCGGCGACCGGCTGGTCACGGTGGCCGGGGGCGACCTCGTGGTGGTGCCGCCGGGGATGCCGCACGCGTTCGGCGCCGCCCCCGATTCGGCCGCCGACGTGCTGGTGGTCATGACACCCGGTGTCGAGCGGTTCGGCTACTTCCGGCATCTGGGGCTCGTCGCCCGTGGGCAGGAGCCCCGCGACGGCCTGCCGGCCGTGCAGGCGCGCCACGACGTCCACCCCGTGAGCAGCGCGGCCTGGCAGGCCGCACGGACCCCCGTCACCCGATGAGAACGGACCCCCGTCACTCGATGAAAGAGGCGCCGTCGATGTCTTCCACCTCCGCCGTCGGGCAGCCGCCCGCCGTGGCCGCCGGTCCGGCCGCGATCGGGCCGTTCTCGACCGCGGTACGGCTCGGCGCCCTGTTCGGCCCCGCGGTGTTCGGCGTCACCGCGGCGGGTGTCGCGCTGCCCAGTGTCGCGACCGCGCTGCGCGCCGGACCCGCCGCGGTGGTCTGGGTCCTCACCGCGCACGCCCTCGCGCTCGGCGTCGGCACCGCGGTCTTCGGGCGGCTGGCCGACTCCTGGGGGGTGCGGGCCGCGCTCACCGCGGGCTCGCTGCTCCTGGCGGCCGGCGCCGTCTGCTGCCTGGTCGCCCCGGACCTGGGCGTGCTGATCGCCGGGCGACTGGTGCTCGCCGCCGGGTCGGGGGCGATGACCTCCGGCACCTTGGCCCTGCTCGCCGCCACCGATCCGGCCGTCCGGGCCAGGGTGCTGGCCACCTACGGGGGCGTCATGGCGCTGTTCGCGGCCGGCGCCACGCTGGTCGGCGGGGTGGTGACGGCCTGGCTGTCCTGGCGGATCACCCTGGTGCTGCCCGCGCTGTCGCTCCTGGCCGTGCCGTTCTGCCTGGCCCTGGCCGCCAGGCCGGGATCGCGCAGGCCGGTGGACGTGGCCGGCGCGGCTCTGCTCACCACCGCGGTCAGCTCACTGCTGCTGCTGATCCAGGCGCGGACGCTGAGCCTGCCGGGCGCGGTCGCGGCGGCGCTCACGGCCGTGCTGGTGCTGTCCTCGGTGGGCCTCGCATGGCGGGTCCGGCGCAGGCCGGACGGTTTCGTGCCGCGCCCGGTGGCCGGCGACTCCGGGTTCTGGACCGCGGCGGCCGTCGGCGTCGGCGTCTACGGCGGCCTGTTCGCCATGATGTACGCGGTGCCCCAGATCCTGGCCAGGTCCCACGGCTGGAGCGTGCTCGCGGTCGGCGCCGCGCTGCTGCCCGGCGCGGTGGTGGGCGCCGTGCTGTCCCGCGTGGCGGGCGGTCTCGGCGCCCGCACCGGCCGGCGGCTGCTGGCCGGCGCCACCGCCGTGACGGGCGCCATCGTGGCCGTGGCCGGGGTCGCGGGCGGCGGGGCCTGGCCCCTGGTCGCCGGCGCCTCGCTCGCCCTGGCCTCCTTCGCCCTCACCCAGGTGGTGCTCACTGGGGAGATGTCGGCCAGGCTGCCGCTGCCGCTGCGCGGCGCGGGCATGGGGCTGCTCAACCTCGCCTTCTTCGTCGGGGGCGGCGTCGGCTCCGCCGTGGCCGGCGCGCTGGCTCCGTCGATGGGACTGTCCCGCGTGCTCGTCGTGGTCGCGTGCTTCCCGCTGGCCGCCGCCGTGCTCGCGCTGACGCCGGTGCGCGCCCCGAAGGGAGAGCCGGAGCACTGACCGGCCGCTCCCCGCGCCGGCCGGACCCTTCGCCGGTCGGCGCCGGGGGACGCAGGCGGCCGCCTCGGCCGGCCGTACTCCCGCCGGCCGGTCAGGACAGGCGGCCCTGGACCTCCCGTACGCTGGGGTTGACCAGGGCCGAGCCGTCGGGCAGCACCACGGTCGGGATCAGCCAGGAGCCGCCGCCGAGTTCGGTGATGAGCTCGATCGCCCCCGGCGTCCGGTCGACGTCCACCTCGGTGAAGGGGATGTCCGCCCGGGTGAGCCCCTCCTTCAGCCGGTGGCAGTGACCGCACCAGGGGGCGCTGTAGACGGTGACGGAGGCCATGAATTCCCCATTCAACAGGTGGGTTTGACCGGAATGCTACCTAGCGAATACTCTCCTGTGCCAAGTGGATAGTAATGGTAGACGCAGCAGCTAGGTGACCTGGCTGGCCGCATGAAAGTGGGTCCCCCGTGGCCGATCTCCCCGACGTCGCCCTAACCCGGCGCTCCCTCCTGAGGTCCATCGCCATCGTCGGGGGCCTGGCGGCGGTCCCGGGCCTCGTGACGGCCTGCGGCTCGACCGGCCCGGCGGGTCAGGGGAGCCCGTCCGGAGGGGCGGCGGGCCCCCGCGACGTCCTGAGGGTCGCGCTGCCCTCCTCCATCAGCTCGCTGGACGCGAGCAAGGAGGCGGGCATCATGAACTACGTCGTCGCCCTCCTCTGCCAGGAGGCGCTCGTCGGGGTCGGCCAGGACGGCAGCCTCCAGCCGGCCCTCGCCGAGTCGTGGAGCCGTAAGGACCCGAAGACCTACGTCTACACGATCCGCGGTGGCGTGACCTTCGCGGACGGGACGCCGCTGGCCGCCGACGACGTCGTGGCCAGCCTCGACCTCCATGCCAAGAAGGGCTCCACCTCGGCCTTCGCCTACGCCTACGCCAACGTGGACAAGATCGAGGCCAGTGGGCCGGCCGAGGTCACGATCACGCTGAAGCAGCCCGACGCGTCCTTCGCCTGGACCCCGTCGCCGGGCACCCTGCTCGTGACGGGCCGGAAGTTCATCGAGGCCACCGGCCAGGACATCGGCACCCCCACCGGGAAGATCCTCGGGACCGGGCCGTACAAGGTGACCGAGTTCGCGCCCGACTCGCACGTGACGCTGGAGCGCAACGACGCCTGGTGGGGCGGCAAGGCGCCGTACCGCCAGATCAGGCTGGACTTCATCCCCGAGGAGTCCACCCGGCTGCTCGCCATGCGGGGCGGCTCGGTCGACGTCGCGCTGAACGTGCCCGCCGAGCAGATCGACCAGTGGAAGGCGGTGCCCGGCGTCGAGCTGAAGACGGCCAGCGACCGCTCCCTGGTCACGCTCGCCTTCAACACCGCCAAGAAGCCGTGGAACGACGTCCACGTCCGCCGGGCGGTCGCCCACGCGGTCGACCGGGAGGGCATCGTGCGCAGCGTCCTGCGCGGCCACGGCCAGGTCGCCGCCACCGTCCCCGACCCCGCCCAGTGGGGTGGTGTGCTCGGCGAGGCCGAGGTCAAGAGCCTGTACGAGAGCATCCCGCAGCACGGCTTCGACCTCGCCCAGGCACGTGCCGAGCTGGCCCGGTCGTCGGTCCCGGGCGGCTTCAGCGACGTGCTGACCTATCCCGGCAGCGGGCCGCAGCTCGGCAGGGCCGCGCTCACCCTCGCGCAGAACCTCAAGAGCATCGGGATCACCCTGGAGGTCAAGGAGGTCCCGCTGGAGCAGTGGATCGCCGAGCTCGGCAAGCACGCCTCCGGCATCTACCTGGGGTGGTACTTCGCGACGACGGGCGACCCGTCGGAATACGTCCAGCAGCTCCTCAACAGCGCCTACGCCGGCGAGAACGGCTCCAACATCGCCGAATACGACAACCCCGAGGTGACCGGCCTGCTCGACCGGGCCAAGGAGGCCGTCGAGGAGGCGGCCCGGGGCAAGCTCCTCGGCGAGGCGCTGGTCAAGGCCGCCGCCGACGTCCCCTACCAGCCACTGTGGTGGGGGGAGGCGGCGACCGCGTTCGGCCCGGGCGTCGGCACCGGGGAGTTCGGGCCCTACTTCTTCGTCGGCCCCTGGGCCGCCAAGCTCTCCGCCCGCTCATGACCGGGCCGGAGACACCGGCGGCGCCGGAGACGTACCAGGCGCCGCCGGGTGCGCAGGCGCCCTCGCGAGCGCAGGCACCGGGAGCACAGGTACCGGCAGCGTGGGTGTCGGAAACCCAGGCGCCGGAAGTCCGGGCGGCGGAGACGCGGGCGGCGCTGCTGGAGGCGCACGCGGCGCTGGCCGGTCTTCGCGTGCCCGAGAGCGTGGCACTGGACCCGGCGGGGGGTCGCGTCGCCTGCGTCCTGCCGCTCGCGGGCGCGGAGCCCGTCGCGCACGTGCTCGACCTCGCGGCCGGAGGGGTGCCGGTCCCGGTGCCCGAGGCGCCGCGGCGGTGGCACGCGCTGACGCGCTGGCTGCCGGACGGGCGGCTGCTGCTCGCCGCCGGAGAGGGGCCGGACCTCGACCACGTCGAGGTCCGGGCCGGAGACGATTTCGCCCCCACCTGGCGCGTCGGGGCGGACGGGGAGATCGAGGACCTGGTCGCGGACGACGACGGGACCGTCCTGGTGCGGACCGCGGACCCCGGCAGCGAGCGCGACGGCAGCCACCTCGGGCTCCGGGTCCACGACCCCTCCGACCCCTACGTCCGCACCCCGGGCGGGCGGCTGCGCCGGCTGGCCTGGGCCGAGGTCGGCGACCCGTGCCTGCGGCCGATCCCGCTCAAGGGGGTGACCGTGTGGGAGGCCGACTGGCGGGGCGGCGTCGCGCTCGCCGTCACCTCGGACGACGAGACACCCGCCGGCTACTACCGGCCCAGGCTCGACCTCATCGATCCCGAGACCGGTGAGACCCGGACCCTCCTGCGTACCTCCTGGCAGCTCAGCCGCCCGCGGCTGGCACCCGGCGGGCGCGCCGCCGTCGTGGTCGAGGGGCTGTCCATCGTCTCAGGGCGGATCATCCACATCGACCTGGCCACCGGAGAGACGACCAGGCTGGCCGCCGTCGACGACGTCACCGATCTCGGCTGGCTGGACGGGCACACCCTGTGGTTCACCGGCTGGTCGGGCACCGGGACGCACGGCGGCACGCTGACCGCCGACGGCCGCACGCTGACCCGGTGGACGGCCTGGGGGACCCTGGGCGGCCGGGACGGGCAGCCGTCGCTGTCGGTGGACCGCGCCGGCACGCTGGCCGCCGCGGTCTGGGAGACGGCGGAACGGCCCCCGGAGATCGCGGTCGCGGAGGTGACGGGGGGCGGCTGGCGGCAGGTCACCGCCCTCAACGACGCCCTGGCCGGGCTCGCCGTACACCAGGAGGAGGTGGCGTGGACCGGCCCCGACGGGCTCGCCGTCCACGGACTCCTGCTGACCCGGCGCAGGCCCGAGACGTACGGCCAGGCCGCCCCGGACCGCTCCGGTCCGGACGGTTCCACCGGCCCGGACCACTCCCGTACGGATGGTTCCATCGGCCCGGACCGCTCCCGTACGGACGGTTCCACCGGCCCGGACCACCCAGACCATCCGTACCACCGGGACCACCGGGATCACCCGGACCGCTCCGGTCCGGACGGACCGGACGGGCGTGGAGCGCGGCGGGCGCCGTCGCCGCTCGTCGTCATCGCGCACGGCGGGCCGACCTGGCTGTGGTCCAGCGCCTTCGCGCCGGCCGAGTCCGGGCAGCTCGCGCTGCCGCTGGTGCACGCGGGCGCCGCCGTACTGCTGCCCAATCCCCGGGGCAGCAGCGGGCGCGGCCAGGACTACGCGCGCCGCGTCATCGGGCACGTCGGGGAGCAGGATCTGGACGACGTCCTCGCCGGCGTGGACCACCTCGTCGCGGCGGGCGTGGCCGATCCCGGGCGGATGGCCGTCCTCGGGCTCAGCTACGGCGGCTATCTCAGCGCGTGGGCGGTGACCCGCACCGGCCGGTTCCGGGCGGCGGTGGTGATGTCGGGGGTCGCCGACTGGCTCAGCTTCGCCACCGCCAGCAATCTCGCCGGCGGCTACGACCCGCTGTACCACCGGGGGGCCGACGTCGCCACGCCTGAGGGCAGGGAGTTCCTCGCCGCCCGCTCGCCGGTCTGCCACGCCGCGAAGGTCACCACCCCGACGCTGATCCTGCACGGCGCCGAGGACCGCACGACCCCGGTCGGCCAGGCCGAGCAGCTCTATCGTGCCTGGTCCGCGGCCGGCGTCCGGACCGAGCTGGTCGTCTACCCTCGGGAGGGCCACGAGCTGACCGAGCAGCGGCACCGCCGGGACGCGGCGGAGCGCGTGGTCGCCTGGCTGGCGGGGAACGGGGTGCTGTGATGACGGGGCGGAGTTGGGGCGCGTTCCTGCTGCGCAGGCTCGCGGGCACCGCCGTGGTCGTCGCGCTGCTGTCGGTCGGCGTGTTCGGCCTGCTCTACCTCGCCCCGGGGTCGGTCCAGCAGACCCTCCTCGGCACCCGTCCCGCCACGCCGGAGACGATCGCCGCCATCCAGGCCCGCTACCACCTGAACGACCCGCTGCCGGTGCAGTACCTGAGCTGGCTCGGCGGCGCCGTCCGGGGCGACCTCGGCACCTCCATCAGGACCGGGACGCCGGTCGCCGACATGCTCGGGCAGCGGCTCCCGCTCACCCTGGCGCTGACCGGGTACGGCACGCTGCTGGCGGTGCTCGCCGGCATCCCGCTGGGTGTGGTCGGGGCCCTGCGCCGGGGCCGTGCCACCGACCGGCTCGTCGTCACCGCCGGGGTGGTGGGGCTGAGCGCCCCGCCGTTCGCCGTCGGGCTCCTGCTCCTGGTGGTGTTCGCGGCCTGGCTGGGCTGGTTCCCCGTCTACGGCACCGGCGAGGGCTTCGCCGACCAGGTCCTGCACCTCACGCTGCCCGCCGCCGCGCTGGCCGTCGGCGCGGTGGGCATGCTCGTCCGCTTCAGCCGGGCCGCGCTCATCCGGGAGCTGGAGCAGGACTACGTGGTCTTCGCGCGGGCACGCGGCCTCGGCGGCGCCGCCGTCCTCGGCTACGCGCTGCGCAACTCGCTGGTGCCGATCCTCACCGCGGCGGGGCTCATCGTGACCGGCATGCTGGCCGGGACCGTGCTGGTGGAGGTGACCTTCGCGCTGCCGGGTCTCGGCTCCCTGCTCGTCGACTCGGTCACCTTCAAGGATGTGCCGGTCGTCCAGGCGCTCGCGCTGCTGCTCACCCTGCTCATCGCCGCCGTCAACCTCCTGGTCGACGTCGGCTACTCGGCCGTGGACCCGCGCGTCCGGCTCGGCGGGAGGGCGTCGTGACCCGTCCACCGGTGAGCGTGGCCGCAGCGCTCGCCGTCCTCCTCGCGGTCGCGGTCGCCGCCGTGTCCGCCCCCTGGCTGGTGCCCGACGCCACCGGCCAGGACCTGATGCTGGGCATCGCCGGCCCCGGGCCAGGCCACCCGCTGGGCACCGACGACCTCGGCCGCGACGTGCTGCAACTGCTGGTCGCCGGGGCCCGCACCGCCGTGCCGGGGGCGCTGTGCGTCGCCGCGGGATCGATGCTCATCGGCAACCTCGTGGGGCTGCCCGCCGGATACCTCGGCGGGTGGGTCGACGCGCTGGCCATGCGCTGGGCGGACCTGATGTTCTCCCTGCCGGCCCTGCTCGTGGCGATCGTCGTCGCCGGGGTCCTGGGCGGCGGATACGGCCTGGCGATCGCGGTGCTGGTGGTGCTGTTCGCGCCCACCGACACGCGCGTGGTGCGTGGGGCCGTCCTGGAGCAGCGGCACCGGCCCTACGTGGAGGCGGCGCGGTTGAAGAACCTCTCCGCCTGGCGGATCATGACGAGGCACGTCTGGCCGAACATCGCCCCGGTTGCGCTGGCCAACGCCTTCCTCAACTTCGCCTACGCGCTGGTCTCGCTGGCCTCGCTGTCCTTCCTCGGCCTCGGGGTGCCGGCCGGCTCGCCCGACTGGGGGCGCACGCTGTCGGACAACCGCACCCAGCTCCTCGCCAACCCCTGGGCGGTGATCGCTCCGGGGCTCGCCATCATCGCCACGGCCGCCGCGCTCAACATCGTGGGCGACTGGCTGTACGAACGCGTCGACCGGCGCGGAAGGGCACGCTGACATGGGAGAGCGCGAGTCCGGGGCAGCCGGGCCGTCGCAGGCGGGCGGGCCGGCGGTCCGGAGCGGCGGGCGGCCCGGGGCGGCCGGGTCCGGGGGCCGGGAGGGCGGGCGGTCCGGACCCGGTGAGTCCGGGGGCCGGGGCGGCGGAGGGTCCGGGGCCGGGATCGCGGTCGAGGGGCTTACCGTGCGCCAGCCCGCCACCGGGCGGACCCTGCTGTCGGAGGTCTCCTTCGAGGTCGCGCCGGGAGAGTCCGTCGCGATCGTGGGGGAGTCCGGCTCGGGCAAGTCGCTCACGGTCCGGGCGGTACTCGGCCTGCTGCCCCGCGGGCTGGAGGCCGCCGGGAAGGTGCGCATCGCGGGTGAGCGGGTGGACGACGACCCGCGTACCCGGGCGCGGCAGCGCGGTGGCGTGGTCTCCCTCCTCATGCAGGACCCGTTCACCCTGCTCAACCCGTTGCGCAGGGCCGGGCGGCAGATCGCCGACGGACTGCCGCGCGGGGCCGACGCGGCGGTCGAGGTGCCCCGGCTGCTGGCGGAGGTCGGCCTGCCCGCCGACGTGGCCGGGCGCTACCCCTTCCAGCTCTCCGGCGGCATGCGGCAGCGCGTCGGGCTGGCCGCCGCGCTCGCCGGCGGGCCCCGGGTGCTGCTGGCCGACGAGCCGACGACCGCGCTCGACGCCACCACCCAGCGCGAGGTGCTCGCCCTCGTCCGGCGTGTCCAGCGCGAGCGGGACATGGCGTTCGTGCTCATCACCCACGACCTGCGCCTGGCCTTCTCCACCTGCGACCGGGTCATGGTGATGTACGCGGGCCGGATCATGGAGGTCGGCGGGGCGGCGGCCGTACGGGAGGAACAGCTCCACCCCTACACCCGGGCCCTGCTGGCGGCCGAGCCGCCCGCGGACCGGCGGCTCGCCGTCATCCCCGCCGTCGCCGGTTCCGTCCCGGCCCACGACGCCGTGCGCGGCCGGTGCGCCTTCGCCGACCGGTGCGCCCTCGTGGTGGCCGAGTGCCGCGCCGGCGCGCCCGCACTGCGCGCCGTAGGGCGCGGTCCCTACGCATCCGCCGGCCCGTCCGCCGTACCGGGTGAGCCCGGCCCGTCCGCCGGTATGCGCGCCGTACCGGGTGAGGCCGACCTGTCCGCCGTACCGGGTGAGGCCGGCCTGTCCGCTGTACGGGACGCGCGGCTGTCGGCGTGCCTGCGGGCCGCCGAGCTCCCCGCGCCGCCCGCGCCCGAGCCAGGTGTCGCGCCCCCGCTCCCCGTCACCGCCGATCCGGTGCTGCGGGTGCGTGACCTGCGCAGGACGTTCGCCGGAGCGCGGCGGCCCGCGCTGGCCGGGGTGAGCCTGTCGGTCGCGCCTGGCGAGGTCGTCGGCGTGGTCGGCGAGTCGGGGTCGGGCAAGACCACGCTGGCCCGGTGCGTGGCCGGGCTGGAGCGCCCGGACTCCGGCACGATCCTGCTCGGCGGCGCCGACTGCTCCGACTACGGCCGGATGGGCCGCGGCGCCGTGCGCCAGGCCCGCCGCACGGCTCAGATGATCTTTCAGGACCCTTACTCGACGCTCAATCCCGCCCGGACCGTCGGCGCGGCCCTGGCGGAGGCGCTCCGGGCCGACGGCCGTCCCGCCGCGCCGGGCGATGTCGCCCGGCTGCTGGAATCGGTCGGCCTGGGCCGGGACATGGCCGGGATGCGCCCGGCCGGACTGTCCGGAGGCGAGCGGCAGCGGGTGGCGATAGCCCGCGCCGTGGCGGGCGAGCCCCGCCTGCTGATCTGCGACGAGCCGGTGTCGGCGCTGGACGTCTCGGTGCAGGCGCAGATCCTCGGCCTCCTGGCCGAGCTGCGGGAGCGGCTGTCCATGGCGATGCTGTTCATCACCCACGACCTCGCCGTGGTGCGGCAGATCGCCGACCGGCTCTACGTGCTGGAGGCCGGTGAGTGCGTGGAGGCCGGCCCGGCGGGACAGGTGCTCGACGCACCCGCCCACCCCTACACGCGGGCGCTCCTGGCGAGCGTCCCCGACGGCTCCGGCGGCTGGCTGGCCTGACGGACCCGACGGCTCCCGGCGGCCTCTCAGGCGCACTGCCACAGGAAGCGGCCTTCCTGCCCGTCGCCGCTGATGAACCCGTAACCCACGCCGGCGTCACCGAAGTCCAGAGGGCACCACTCGCTGCATGAGTCCAACTGGAAGAGGAACGACCAGGGACCACCCGGTGGATACTCCTCACTCTGCAGCCAGGCCGGTGATCCGTACATCCTGGACTCATAGCCGTCCAGGTCGCCAGGACAGGCAGGTTCCAGGTCGACCGGCATCCCGCCGCCCTGTGACGGACCCCAAGAGGGAACAATTGTCGTGATGAACGACGGGACCCGGCCGGGCTGGATGATCAACGCGTTCTTGCCCACCTCGGGCTCCCACGTCTCCTCGCAGTCGCCGCACATGAACAGGTAGGCCATGTGAAGCTCGTCACCCGGCAGCCGGAACTGCCCGACGAACGCCATCGGGTTGTCCCACCTGGAGCAGAGAGGCCACTGCGCCTCCCCGACCCAGTCGGGACCGCCGCCCATCCTGGTCACGAACTCGTCCACAGGACCGGCGGCGTCCTTGAAGAACATGACATACGAGGGGTCGTCATTCGCGATCACGCGGGCACCCTAACGACCGCCGGCGACATATCTGGAGTATGTCCCCGATCCAGTCGACGGGACGGTCAGGGCCAGTACGGCTGTGCGCGCTCGGCGGCGGAGACGATGGCCGCAGCTCGGATGTCACCTCGGAGAACGCCGGCCTTACCCGCCCAGGCCGCTCGCCGTACTCGTCGCGTCGCGGCGTACGGGGGTGTCAGTCCTCGGAGAAGGAGATCAGCGTCAGGACCCGGCAGGGGGCGGCGCCGGTGGTGTAGACGTGGTCGGACTCGGAGGCGAACCGGAGGGCGTCGCCCGCGGTGAGGGTCACCGACCACTCCTCGGTCTCGACGGTCACCTCGCCCTCGACGACGTAGGCGTGCTCCACCGAGCCCCGGCCGTGCGAGCTCTTCGCGCTGCGGGTGCGCGCCGGGATGTCGCCCTCGGCCAGCTCGAAGCGGCGCCGGTCGGGAGCGGCGAACAGGGTGCGGACGGCGGTGTCGCCGACCGGCAGGGGGACGCTCTCGCTCCTGCGGATCACCTCGGGCCCCACCAGGTTGATCCGGGTCAGCTCGCCGAAGGTCAGCTCAAGGGAGGTCGCCAGCCGGGACAGCACCTCGACCGTCGGGTTGGCGACGCCCCGCTCGACCTGGGAGATGAGGGCTTTGCTCACCCCGGTCAGCTCGGCCAGCTCGCGGACGCTGAGGCCCCGGGCCAGACGGGTGCGGCGCAGGTTGGCGGCGATCGCGCCACGCACTCCCGCCGCCTCGGAAGGGGGCGGGGCCATGCCGACGGTGATGCCGTCCTCGCTGTGCACGCACGTCCCCTCTCGCCGGTCCCGACCGATCCAATGATGCAGCAGGTCAGCCGATCAGGGCGAGGCGGTGGGCGGCCGCGGCGGCCTCACCGCGGGTGGAGACGCCGAGCTTGCCCAGGATGTTGGAGACGTGGACGCTCACCGTCTTGGCCGAGATGAACAGCTCGGCGGCGATGTCGCGGTTGGACCGCCCCTGGGCGACCAGCCGGAGCACCTCCTGCTCGCGCGGGGTCAGCAGCGGGTCGGGGTCCGGGACCGCCTCCGGCGTCAACGCCACCCCGACCCGGCGGGCCAGGGACTCGATCTCCGCGGCCAGGGGCCGGGCCGACAGCGCGAGGGCGATCGGGTGGGCCGCGCGCAGCCGTACGGCGGCGCCCTCGCGGTCGCCCGTGGCGGCCGCGGCCCGCCCCGCGTGGAGCAGCGACTTGGCACGCGGGAAGGGGCGGTCCAGCCGCTCCCAGGCGGTGGCCGCGGCGTCGTGGTCGCGGTTGAGGCAGAGCCGGTAGGCCTCGGCGACCGGGCTGTCCACGGTCATCGTGGCCCCGGCCTCCTCGATGTGGGCGCGCAGCGCCGCCGCCCGTCCGGGCACGAGCGTCTCGACGGTCTCGCAGACCCCCGACAGCAGGGCGAGCATCCGCCAGCCCAGCATGGGCTTGCTCATGATCCGTGCCGTGCGGACGACCTCCTCGGCCACCTCCAGCGCGGCCAGCGGTTCGCCGCTCAGCAGGTGCAGGCCCATCTTGAGCCGGGCGTTGGCCGACAGCTCCTGGGTGAACTCCTCCTGGAGGGGCGCGGCGGCGTCAACCTCGTTCAGGACGGACCTGATCACGTCCGTCTCGCCCCGCGCGACCGCCACGTCCGCGCGGATCCGGCGCAGGTGGTGGCGGGTGCGCAGGGTCGGGTCCATGGCGATCGCCTGGTCGGCCAGCTGGGCCGCCTCGTCGAAGCGGCCCAGCGCCTCCAGCGCCTCCGCGCGGTTGTTGACGATGAACGTGCCCTGGACGCGGTAGCGGCCGTACTTCCTGGCCAGCTGCTCGCCTTCGAGCGCCAGCTCCACCGCCTCGGCCGAGCGGCCCATGTTGTTGAGCGCGTCCACGTTGTTGGCGAGGGCGCGCAGGATGATACGGCCGGAGCCGACACGCTCGCCGATCGCCTGGGCGGTGGAGTTGACGGCGATCGTGGTGTCGAGACGTCCCGCGATCGAGTGGCCCAGCGAGAGGTTGAGCAGCAGGTCGGCCTCCAGGCACTCGTCCCCGTGCTCGCGGGCGATCCGCAGCGCCTCCTCGGTGAGCGCGGTCCCCTCGGCCACCTCGCCGCTGAAGGCCAGGAACGAGCCCAGCTTGGACAGCACGTGGGCGCGCTCCAGCACCGGTCCGGGGACGAGCCGCTCGGCGTAGCGGAGGTCGTCGAGCGCCCCCGCCTTCCGCTTGGCCATCTTGAACAGCGCCCGCCGTACGACGAGCTCGGCCACCCGCGCAGGATCGGTCCGCTCGTCGAGCTCCTCCAGCGCGGCCTTGACGAACCTGGTGCCCCGGTCGATCTCGCCGCAGGCGTGGGCGGCCTCCGAGGCGTGTTCCAGGACCGTGGTGTGGTCCACCCCGATCCGCTCGGCGGCGTCGGGGACCTTGCTCCACAGCGTGAGCACCCGCTCCAGCAGCTGCATCTTCTCGTTGTAGGCGAAGGTCTTGGCGGCCTTGGCGGCGGCCTCCCAGGCGGAGATCAGGGCCCACAGGTCGTCGCGGGCGGAGTACCAGTGATGGGCGATCTCGATGGCGGCCCGGCCCGGCGGGACCAGCGTGCGGTCACCGCTGATCTCCTCGGCGAAGCGGGCGTGCATCCGCACGTGCTCGCCGGGCAGGAGCTCCTCGTGTACGGCCTCGCGGATCAGCGCGTGCCGGAAGGCGTAGGCGCGGCCGTCGGCGACCTGCAGCACGTTGGCCGCGATGGCGGGCCGCAGCGCGTCCTCCAGGTCCACGTCGGACAGCCCGCTGACCGCGGCGAGCAGGGCGTGGCCCACCCGGATCCCGCCGGCGGCGGCGATGCGCAGCACCCGCTGGGTCTCGTCGGGGAGCTGCTCGACGGAGCCGATGATCAGATCGTGCAGGGATTCGGGGAAGGAGCAGTCGCCGCCGCACTCGAGCAGTGCCTCGACGAACAGCGGGATGCCCTCGCTGCGCTGGAAGACCTTGCCGACCTGGGCGAACTCCGGGGTCGTGCCGAGGATGCCGGCCATCTGGGCGGCCACCTCGTCCTGGGTGAGCCGGGGCAGGTCCAGCCGGAGGACCCCCTCCACCCGGCTGAGCTCGGCGAGCACCGGCCGGAGCGGGTGCTGGCGGTGCAGGTCGTCGGAGCGGTAGGTGAGGATCATCAGGACCGGCGCGGTGCGCAGGTTGCGGCTGAGGAAGGCGATCAGGTCGCGGCTGGAGCGGTCGGCCCAGTGGATGTCCTCGATGACCAGGATCACCGGGCGGCGTTCGGCCAGCCGTTCCAGCAGGTTGAGGATCTGCTCGAAGAGTCGCGCGCGGGCGGTCTCGGTCTCCACGTCGCCGCTGGGCTCACCGAACTCGGGCAGCAGCCGGGCCAGGTCACGCGCCGCGCCGTCGGGCAGCAGGGCCGCGACCTCCTCGGCGCCCTGCTCGCGGACGAGCTGGCGGATCGCCGCGGTGAACGGCGCATAGGCGAGACCTTCGGTGGACAGCTCCACGCAGCCGCCGATGAGCACGTGCGCGCCGTCGTCCACGGCCCGTCCGGCGAAGTATCCGATCAGCCGGGTCTTGCCGACTCCCGCCTCGCCACCGAGCAGGACGGCGGCGGCGGCGTTGTTGCGCGCCTGCTCGAAGGCCTCGGCCAGGCCCGCGAGCTCCTCCTCCCGTCCCACGAAGACGGGGCTTACCGCCCGACCCATCATGTCGTCCAGCATGTCACGCCTTATGTGTAACTATCGCCCCATTTATCGTTCAGCGAAAGGGCTACGGAGCCTGAGAGGCCCGGCCGGACGGGAGGATACGGCCGGGCTCTCGTGACGGGGTCATGCCGCGCTGGTCTTGCTGAAGAGGCTCCGCCGGCGCTCGCCCTCGGAGCGGTTCTTCTTGGCGGACAGGAGCTGGCGGGCGCGGCGGTGGTTGGCCGCCTCCTCGCGGAGCTCGGCGGTGCGGTTGATGATCATCTGGTAGTGAAGCTCGGGACCCATTTCGGGTTCCTCCTTGAGTGGTGCCATTCCCTTACACACTCAAGATTCGCGCTAAGGCCCCCACCCCCACATCGGGCGGATGCCTTATCTACCCGCGGCCCACGGCCCGGGACTACCTAGGCCGGGCCGGTCCACCGCCTTAGACGCGCCGAGAGGCATCCCGCGACACCGGTCCACCCGCCTTAGGCATGCCTCTGAGCTGCCGTGACATGCCGCGACGTTGAGCTGCTGTGACGTTGAGCTGCTGTGACGTTGAGCTGCCGTGAAGTGCCGCGACGTGCCGCACGCCCGGTGCGGCACCCCTCCGGCGGCCGGGCCGTGCCCGGTGCGGCGCCCTTCCGGTCGCGGGGCCGTACCTAGTGCAGGCGCCCTTCCTGCCGCGGGGCCGTACCCGGTGCGGGCGCCCATGGCGGTGGCGGGGCGGCACCCCGCCGTACCCACGGCTGAACTCGGCGAATGTTGACGAAAACGAGTGGAGGGACTGGGCAGCGTCCAGTTTGGAACTAATCACACCAGTCGGCATCCTGGAGTGGTGTCAACTATGACTGCTCCGCTCGCCGACGTGGCCGCGTCCAACGTCACGCTGCGGGCCTTCCTGCACGGCCTTCCCGGTGTCGACCGGGTGGGCGCGGACCAGCGGGCCGCGACGCTCGGCACCCGATCCATCAAGACGACGGCCAAGGCGGAGGCCATCGACCTGGCGATACGCATGGTGGACCTGACGACCCTCGAAGGCGCCGACACGCCGGGCAAGGTCCGCGCGATGTGCGCCAAGGCGGTCCGTCCCGACCCGAGTGACCCGGCCGTGCCCAAGGTGGCGGCCGTCTGCGTCTACCCCGACCTGGTCGCCCAGGCCGTCGGCGCGCTCGGCGGCTCCGGCGTGAAGGTGGCCAGCGTCGCGACCGCGTTCCCCAGCGGGCGCTCGTCCCTGGACGTCAAGGTCGCCGACACCGCGTTCGCGGTGGCGGCCGGGGCCGACGAGATCGACATGGTGATCGACCGGGGCGCGTTCCTCGCCGGCGACTACCTGAAGGTCTTCGAGGAGATCGCCGCGATCAAGGCCGCCTGCGGCGACGCGCACCTGAAGGTGATCCTGGAGACCGGCGAGCTGTCGACCTACGACAACGTACGGCGCGCCTCCTGGCTGGCCATGCTGGCCGGAGGCGACTTCATCAAGACCTCCACGGGCAAGGTGCAGCCCGCCGCGACCCTCCCGGTGACGCTGGTCATGCTGGAGGCGGTCCGCGACTTCCTGGCGGCGACCGGCCGCAAGGTCGGGGTGAAGCCCGCGGGCGGCATCCGGACCACCAAGGACGCCATCAAGATGCTCGTCCTGGTCAACGAGACCGTCGGCGAGGGCTGGCTGACCCCCGACTGGTTCCGCCTCGGCGCCTCCACCCTGCTCAACGACCTGCTGATGCAGCGTCAGAAGATGGCCACCGGCCGGTACGCGGGTCCCGACTACTTCACCCTGGACTGATCGATGTTCGAATACGCACCGGCCCCCGAATCCCGCGACGTCGTCGACATCAAGCCGTCCTACGGCCTGTTCATCGGCGGCGAGTTCGCCGACGGGACGGGCACGTCCCTCAAAACGATCAACCCCGCGTCCGAGGAGGTCCTGGCCGAGGTGGCCGTCGCCTCCGAGCAGGACGTGGACCGGGCCGTCCGGGCCGCCCGCGAGGCGTTCGGCACCTGGTCGGCGATGCCCGGCTCCGAGCGGGCGAAATACCTGTTCCGGATCGCCCGCATCATCCAGGAGCGTTCGCGCGAGCTGGCCGTGCTGGAGACCCTGGACAACGGCAAGCCGATCCGCGAGTCCCGCGACGTCGACCTGCCGCTGGTCGCGGCGCACTTCTTCTACTACGCGGGCTGGGCCGACAAGCTCGCCTACGCCGGCTACGGCGCCGACCCGCGGCCGCTCGGCGTCGCCGGTCAGGTAATCCCGTGGAACTTCCCGCTGCTCATGCTCGCGTGGAAGATCGCTCCCGCGCTGGCCGCCGGCAACACGGTCGTCCTCAAGCCGGCCGAGACCACCCCGCTGACCGCGCTGCTGTTCGCCGAGATCTGCCGGCAGGCCGACCTCCCGCCCGGCGTGGTCAACATCGTGACCGGCGCGGGCGAGACCGGCGCGGCCCTGGTGAACCACCCGGACGTGAACAAGGTCGCCTTCACCGGCTCCACCGAGGTCGGCCGCCTGATCGCCCGCTCCGTCGCGGGGTCGGGCAAGAAGGTCACCCTGGAGCTCGGTGGCAAGGCCGCCAACATCGTGTTCGACGACGCCGCGCTCGACCAGGCCGTCGAGGGCATCGTCAACGGGATCTTCTTCAACCAGGGGCACGTCTGCTGCGCGGGCTCCCGCCTGCTGGTCCAGGAGTCGATCGCGCAGGAGCTGCTCGACGCGCTGAAGCGGCGGCTCGGCACGCTCCGCCTGGGCGACCCGCTGGACAAGAACACCGACATCGGCGCGATCAACTCCGCCGCCCAGCTCGCCAAGATCCGCGAGCTGTCGGACCTCGGCGAGGCGGAGGGCGCCGAGCGCTGGTCGCCGGTCTGCCCGCTGCCGGACAAGGGCTTCTGGTTCCCGCCGACGATCTTCACCGGCGTCGCCCAGTCGCACCGGATCGCCCGGGAGGAGGTCTTCGGCCCGGTCCTGTCCGTGCTGACCTTCCGCACCCCGGCCGAGGCCGTCGAGAAGGCGAACAACACCCCGTTCGGCCTGTCGGCGGGCGTGTGGACCGAGAAGGGCTCGCGCATCCTGTGGATGGCGGACCGGCTCCGCGCGGGCGTCGTCTGGGCCAACACCTTCAACCGGTTCGACCCGACCTCCCCGTTCGGCGGCTACAAGGAGTCCGGATACGGCAGAGAGGGCGGACGTCACGGGCTGGAGGCGTATCTCGATGTGTGACCATCACAGGGCCAGGCGCCGCGATCGCCGCGCCCAGAGCACCCGTGGCCACGGCTTCGCCCGCGCCGGCCGTCCGACGCTGCGGGGCTGGTTCGCCCACCGGTGCGGGGTGAGCCGCTGCGGCCAGATCTTCGTACCGGCCCGGCTGGCACAGCAGGAGAGCACATGGAGAGGGCGGGGAGATGAGTAAGGCGGAGCGGTCGAGTGGCCGCGAGCCCGTACGGCTGGCCGTGCGCAAGACATACAAGCTGTACATCGGCGGGGCGTTCCCGCGTTCGGAGAGCGGAAGGTCCTACGTGGTGACCTCCTCCAAGGGCGCCTTCCTGGCCAACGCGTCCAAGGCCTCCCGCAAGGACGCCCGTGACGCGGTCTCCGCCGCCCGCAAGGCGTTCGGCGGCTGGTCCGGCGCGACGCCGTACAACCGGGGGCAGATCCTCTACCGCGTCGCCGAGATGCTGGAGAGCCGCCGGGCGCAGTTCGTCGCCGAGCTGGCCGAGGCGGGGACGGCGAAGGCCGGGGCCGTCGTGGACGCGGCCGTCGACCGACTGGTCTGGTACGCCGGCTGGGCCGACAAGATCGCCGCGGTGGCCGGGTCCACCAACCCGGTCGCCGGACCGTACTTCAACGTCTCCTCGCCGGAGCCGACCGGCGTGGTCGCGGTGGTCGCCCCGGACGAGCCCCTGCTCGGGCTCGTCTCGGTGATCGCCCCGGTGATCGTCACGGGCAACACCTGCGTCGTGATCGCCGGTGAGCGGGCCCCGCTGCCCGCCATCACCCTGGCCGAGGTGCTCGCCACCTCCGACCTGCCCGGCGGCGTGGTCAACATCCTCACCGGGTCGGTCAAGGAGATCGCCCCCTGGCTGGCCGCGCACATGGACGTCAACGCCATCGACCTCACCGGGGTCGCCGACCCGGAGCTGGCGGTCGCGTGCGAGGAGGCGGCGGCGGAGAACCTCAAGCGCGTCCTGCGTCCCGCCACGCCCGACTGGTCGGCCGACCCCGGCACCAGGCGCCTGACGGCCTTCCTGGAGACCAAGACCGTCTGGCACCCCACCGGCGTCTGACCCGTCACGCCGCCGGGGCGGGACCCGCCCCGGCGGTCAGTCGAGCGGGGCGTGGCGGAGCCAGGGGTGGGCGCTCTCCAACTGGATGGCCAGGGCCAGGAGCTGCGCCTCGCCGCCCGGAGCGGCGACGAGCTGGACCCCGATGGGCATGCCGGTGGAGTGCCAGCCGTACGGGACGGTCATGGCGGGCCAGCCGGCCATGTTCCAGGCCCCGGTGGCCGGGGCGTAGGTCAGGTTGGTGCGCATGTTGGCCAGCAGCCCGCGGCGGCCCCAGCGCTCGGCGGCCGGGGGGACGGTGGCGAGCGTCGGGGTGACGAGCACGTCGGCGTTGCCGAACCACTGGTCGGCCCCGTGGGCGCGCCAGCGGTCACGGCCCGCCGAGCCGTCCATCCCGAGCCTCGCGAGCAGCCGGCCCGCCCTGGCCAGTGACCTGGTGCGGCGCTCCAGCCTGCGCGGGTCGAGCCCCTCGGCATCCGCCGCGGCGCACGCCAGCCAGGTGGCGATCGTGGCCGAGCCCAACCAGCCCGGCATCCGGGCGCCGTGCTCCACCACGGTGTGCCCGGCGGCGCCGAGCGTGTCGGCCGCCTCGACGGCCGCCGCCTGGAACTCGGCGTCCATCGTGAACCCCGGGGGCAGCGGGGCCGGGGCCACCGCGATCCGCAGCTTCATCGGCTCCGAAGGGGTGAGCCCACCCGGGTAGTCGTCGATGGCGCTGCCGATTTCGAGGGACTCGCTCTCCCCGGGCGTGGCCAGGGACATGTCGCCCGCCATCACCGCCAGCGCCAGGGCGAGGTCGGTCACGGTCGTGGCCAGCGGGCCGTTCTCCGACAGCCCGTCCCAGCCGTGCCCGGGCGGCGGGACCACCTCCCGGCCCGGCTTGATCGAGACGAGCCCGCAGCAGGCGGCCGGGATGCGCAGCGAACCGAGACCGTCGTTGCCGTGGGCCAGCGGGACCATCCCCGCGGCCACGGCGGCCGCGCTCCCGCTCGACGACCCGCCCGGCGTGCGCTTCAGGTCCCACGGGTTGCGCGTCACGCCGTACACGCTGTCGGAGAACCCCACCAGGCACAGCTCCGGCACGTTGGTGATGCCCACGACCACCGCCCCGGCCGCCCTGAGCCTGGCCACCACCGGGTGGTCCTCGGTCGCGGCGGCGTTCGACGTCGCCGCCGAGCCGTTCCGCGTCGCCTCGCCCCGGACCGCGATGTTGTCCTTGACGGCGACCGGGACCCCGGCGAGCGGCAGCCCGGCCAGATCCTCCCGCTCCTGCACGGTCCGCGCCTCGGCGAGCGCCCGCTCGGCGCGGACCTTGCGGAAGGCCCCGATGCGCCCGTCATACTTGGCGATCATCCGCAGGTGCTCCTCGACGATCGCCGGGGCGGTCGCCTCTCCCCGTCGCACGGCCTCCGCCATCTCCACTGCGGACTTCCCCACCCACGACATGAACTGAGTGTGGTCCGGCGAGTGCGTGAGCGGAAGCTTCTCACATCTCAATCAGATGACTTGTCCGGCTCGTCGTTGTTATCCCGCTCCGCGGCGCCCTGCTGAGCCTGCCCCGGCTCGGCCCGCCTGAGCTCGCGGCCCGCCGCCTTGAGGGCCAGGCGCAGCGCGTATTCGAGCTGGGCGTTGACACTCCGCAGGTCGTCGGCCGCCCACTTGGCGATCGCCTCGTAGACGGCCGGATCGAGTCTGAGCAGGACTTTTTTACGCTCGGGCATGCTCAGGCATACAGACTGCCGGCGTTGACCACCGGCTGGGTCGCCCGGTCGCCGCACAGGACCACCAGGAGGTTGGACACCATCTGGGCCTTACGCTCCTCGTCGAGCTCCACGACGCCCTCCTCGGCCAGCCTCGTCAGCGCGAGCTGGACCATGCCCACCGCGCCCGCGACGATCTGGGTGCGCGCCGCGACGACCTGGGTGGCCTGCTGGCGGACCAGCATCGCCTGGGCGATCTCCGGGGCGTAGGCGAGGTGGGTGATCCGGGCCTCCAGCACCTCCACCCCGGCCAGGTGGGTGCGGTCGCTCAGCTCGGCGGTGAGCTCGGCGGCCACCTCGGCGCCGTCGCGCAGGCTGGTGCGGCCCTCCTCGTGGGCGTCGTAGGGGTGGCTGGTGGCCAGGTGCCGGACGGCCGCCTCGGACTGGATCGCCACGTACTCCTCGTAGTCGTCGACGGAGAAGGCGGCCGTGGCGGTGTCGATCACCTTGTAGACGACGACAGCCGCGATCTCCACGGGGTTGCCGTCGGCGTCGTTCACCTTGAGCTTGGCCGTCTCGAAGTTGCGCACCCGGAGTGTGATCCGCCGCTTGGTGGTGAACGGTAGCACCCACAGGAAGCCGGCGTCGCTCACCGACCCGACGTAGCGGCCCAGAAACTGCACGACCTTCGCCTCGTTCGGGTTGACCACCACGAAGCCGCTGGACACGACGGCCGCGACGATCCCCCACAGGATCGCGGCGGCGGCCAGCAGGGGCGTGCCGCCCACCAGCGAGGCCGCGGCCAGGACGACCGCGAGGACCACGAGCCCGACCAGAACGGCGAATCCGTTCATCCGGAAAGCACGTCGTTCCATGAAGTCCACCTTTGCTATCGGAGTGATATCACTAAGATATCCCACGGAAGGCGGACGCACGCAAGCCGTACGATCCGCGGACGCGCGCGGAGATTCGCGGACACACGCGGAGATTCGCCGGCGCAGGGGGCGCGGGGCCAGGGGGACCGTCGCGCCCCCGCGAGGCGCTCGGAGCGCGCGGCATATGACCTGACCCCCTTCCGGGTCCCGGCCCTCGTGAGGGCCGGGCTGCGGGGAGAGCCGCCTCGCGTCCCGGAGGGCACCCCCGGGGCGCGAGGCGGCGCGCCTCCCGTGACGTCTCAGGACGTGAGGCGTCTCAGAGGGCGAGCAGCGCCCGCATCGGGATGCGGGCGTCGGACAGTGGCCGCAGGGCCATCCGCAGCAGGACGAGCACGTTGTCGTCCCCGGCGATGCGGTTGGCGCTGAGCTCGCCGCAGGCCAGGCACTGGTGGATGACCATCCACTCCCCGTCCTGTCTCACCGACAGGCTCAGCGGCGCCATGCGCCCGCGGCAGTCCGCGCTCCGGTCTCCCGGCGTCCGCCGGTCGAGGTGGAGGCTGGTCAGGCAGTGCGGACAGTGGTTGCGGTGGGCGGTGCCCGGGGCGACGAGGGGCACGTCGAGCCGGCAGCCGACGCACCGGAACGCGTCGCCCGGTGCGCCGCCCTGCCCGTGCAGCACGTCCTTGCGCCGCTGAGGACGCCTCCGCTCAGGCTTCCGTCGTGGCATGATCGTTTCCGTCCGGTGTCTCAGGCCGTGTCACAGGTCGCCGAAGGCTTCGAGCGGGAACGGCGGCTGCGCCAGCGGACGTACGGCCATGCGCATGAGGATGAGCTGATTGTCGTCCCCGCAGATCGGATTCGAGGTGAGCTGGTCGCACCGGACACAGCGGTGGATCACCATCCAGTCCCCGTTGCGCAGCACCGCGATGGAGATCGGGGTCATCCGTGACCCGCAGTCGGACGGCCCGCCCTCGACGCGGTCGAGGACATGCCGGGAGTGCAGGCAGCTCGGGCAGTGGTTGCGGCGGCTGCCGTCCGGAGCGAGCTTGGTGACGGTCAGGCCGCACCGGACGCAGGTGAAGGTGTCGACCCTCAGAAAGGAACTGGGGGCGAGATCGGGCTTGTCGGTAGGCACCCGGGATACTCCTTGCCAGAAGACTTTTACAGTTGCGGCAGGAGAGGGCCGAGCGATCCTCGGAAGAGTTCTGGCCGGCGGGCGTCGCGGATCAGGCGGACGCGGTCAGGCCGGCGCACCGGGAGTCCGTCCGGTGCCGGAGAAGATCAGCGGCAGGAGGTCTTCGCGGTACGGCGAGGCGCGCTCGGCGCGGGCCGGGACATAAATCAACTGCTTTCTAGGGCTCGGGAGCCCGGGAGTCACCGACGAGGTCACGGAGACCGTAACAGCGGCGCGCACCAGGACGCCAACGGTTTTTCCGGCTCCGCCGCGGCCGCCCCGGCGGGCCCGGACGGAGGCGCCGGGCCGCTCTGCGTGGGAGCGCGGGGCCGCTCCGCGTGGGGGTGTCCGGCCGCTCCGCGTAGGGTACGGGGCTGCTCCGCGTAGGGTGCCGGGCCGCTCCGTTTGTGATGTCCGCCGCTCCGCTTGGGGCCCGCAAGTCACGCCCCCGCCTGCCCGCAAGTGAGTCCCAAGCACGGCCCAGCAGACTCGGAGCATGTGGTTCCTCGATCGCACGGCCCGCCAGTTGCGCCGTCACCCCGCCCTGCTCACCCACCACCCGGCCGACCCGGACAGGCTGGAGAGCCTGCTCCGCCAGTACGATCCCGGCCTCACGACGTCGGGTGACTGGTACGTCGCCAAGGGCACCAAGGTGCGCCGCGTCGAGATCACGGAGCGACAGGCCGTCCTCGCGGGCGTCCCCGCCGACCGGCGCGGGGCGATCATCGCCCGGGACGGGCTGCGGTCCGTGGCCTGCCTCCTGCTCAACGGGCTCGCCAGCCGTCTCGGCGGTGCGCTGCACCCGCCGCAGGAGCACGACGGCCATGTGGACGTCGAGGTGCGCATCGGCGACCGCCCCCCGCTCGGCTGCGAGCGGGTGGCCGAGCTGCTGCGCCCGTCTCTCGGCGAGCGCACCGTCCGCCACGACCACGAGCTCGGCCTCTGCCAGATCGACGGCAAGCAGGGCGACCCCATCCGCGTCACCTACGACTGGCCGCCCCCGGACTGGCCGGTGGCCGAGCCGGACCACTCGGTCGACCTGGAGCTCGACGTCGACGACCCGCACCGGTCCGACATGGAGACCGTCTACCGGGCGGCCCGAGCCCTCGCCGCGGCCGTCGGCGGTGCGATCTACTCGATGGACCTGCCGGTCTCCCGGTTCGAGGACATCGTCCCGACCAGGGACCGCCTGAGCCTCTGAGGCCCCCGGGCCCGGCGGGCGGCGGGGCTCAGCGGCGAGGGCCGGCGGCGGGGCTCAGTGACGGGGCTCAGCGGCGGGGGTTGGCGCGGCGGGTCGCGACCGCCGACAGGGGATCCTCAGGCCAGGGGTGCCTGGGGTAGCGGCCGCGCAGCTCGGCGCGGACCGCACGGTAGCCCTCGCGCCAGAAGGAGGCCAGGTCGGCGGTGACTGCCGCCGGGCGGCCCGCGGGGGAGAGCAGGTGGACGACCAGGGGGACCCCGGCGACGCGCGGAGCCTCGTCCCAGCCGAACAGCTCCTGCAGCTTGGCGGCCAGCACCGGCCGCTCACCCGAGTAGTCGACCTTGATCCGCGATCCGCTGGGCACCTCGATCCGCTCGGGCGCCACATCCGCCAGGCGGGCGCTCCACGGGACCAGACGGTGCAGGGCGGAGGCCACGTCGAGGCGTTCGAGGTCCGCCCGGCGCCGGACGCGGGACAGCTCGGGCTCCAGCCACAGGTCGGTGCCGTCGATCAGGGCGTCGTCGTCCACCGCGCGCCACGGCTCGCCGAGCGTCCGGTGGCAGAAGGCCAGGCGCTCGCGCAGGGCCACGGCCTCGGGGGTCCAGCGCAGGATCGCCAGGCCCTCGGTGCGCAGGCCGTCCAGGACGGCGGGTCTGACGTCGGCGTCGCGGAGCCGGTCCGCGGACAGCTCGACGGCGCCGAGGCGCTCCACCCGGCGCGCCGAGACGTCGCCGCGCCGCTCTCCCGGCGGGACCCGCCACACCACCTCTTCACCGGAGCGGTGGAGGGGCGCGGTGGCGAGCCTGGCGATCTCCTCGTCGATGACGACGGCCTGCCTGATCCGGGCGGAGGCGGCTCCGGCGGGCCGGTCCGCGACCGCGATCGCCAGCCACTCCGCCGCGCCGAGCCGTGACCCCTGGGGCAGCTCGGCGGCCGTCCCGGAGACCATCAGATAGGACCCGCCCCGCCGCCGCGCGACCCGCTCCGGATAGGCCAGCGCCACCACCAGCCCGGCCACGGCGTCGTCACCGGCCCCGGCCGCCGCGCCGCCACCGGGCCCCGCCGCGGGACCGCCGTCCCGCTCCGGCGCCGACCGCCGCCCCGCCGGGATGGAGGCCCGCTCCGGCCCCGGGTCCCGGCCGGGCCGCTCCCGCGGGGGGACGGCCCGGGACAGGCGTCTCACCTCCTGGCGCCAGCGGGCGGAGAAGCCGTCGCCGCCGCGCCGGGCGGCACGCCAGAGCGCGACCAGGTCGTCGCCCGACTCCCTGGGGAGCTGCTCGGACAGCAGCGCCACCACCTCGGCGGCCCGGGGGCCGGCGTCGATCAGCGCCCGGGCCAGGCGGGGGTGGACCCCGGCGCCGGCCATCCGCCGCCCCCGGTCGGTGACCCGGCCGTCGAGGGCGCCCAGAGCGTGCAGGGTCCGCCGCGCCGCCTCCATCGCGGCGGGCGGCGGCGGGTCGAGCAGGGCCAGTCCGGCGGCCGTGGGGTCGCCCCAGCAGGCGGCCTGGAGGGCGAAGCCGGTCAGGTCGGCGAGGGCGATCTCGGGCTGGGCGTGCTCGGGGAGCCGGTCGTGCTCGGCCTGCGACCAGCACCGGTACACGACCCCGGGGGCCTCGCGCCCGGCCCGGCCGGCGCGCTGGGCGGCGGCGGCCCTGGACGCGCGGACGGTGGTGAGCGAGCCGAGGCCCCGGGCGTGGTCGGTGCGGGGTTCGCGGGCGAGGCCGGAGTCGACCACGATCCGGACCCCGGGGACGGTCAGGCTCGACTCGGCGACCGAGGTGGCGAGCACGACCCTCCGCTCCCCGCCGGGCGAGAGCACGGCGTCCTGCACGTGCGCCGGGGCCTGGCCGTGGACCTGCAGCACCTCCACGCCGCCGAGCATCGCGGCCACCCTGCCGATCTCGCCGACCCCGGGCAGGAAGCACAGCACGTCCCCGCCGTGCTCACCCAGCGCGCGCCGTACGACGTCGGCGACGTGGGACAGGAACGCGGGGTCCACCCGCAGGCCGCGCGGGGGCGTCACCGGCCGGGTGGGAGGCGCCCAGACGGGTGTGACCGGGTGCATGGATCCGGAGGCGTGCACGATCGGCGCGGCCCGCGGCGGGTCAGACCCGGGCGCGACGGTCGCCGGGCGGTCGCCGGCCGCGCCGGAGCCGAGCAGCCGGGCCCAGGGCGCGGCGTCGGCGGTGGCGGAGGTGGCGATGAGCCGCAGGTCGGGACGGAGCGTGGCGCGGACGTCGAGGAGGAAGGCCAGGGCGGTGTCGGCGTCCAGGTGGCGTTCGTGGCATTCGTCCAGCAGCACCACGTCCACGCCGTCGAGCTCGGCGTCGCGCTGGAGCCGCTGGAGGAGGACCCCGGTGGTGACGACCTCGACGACCGTCTCCGCGCCCGCCCTGCGCTCGCCGCGTACGGTGAACCCGACCTGTGCGCCCACCTCCGACTCCAGCAGCCACGCCATCCGCCGGGCCGCCGCCCGCACCGCCATCCGGCGGGGCTCGGCCACGATCACCCGTTTCGGGGCCGAGCCGTCGAGGAGTCCGGCCAGCGCGAGCGGGACGAGCGTGGTCTTGCCCGTGCCGGGAGGCGCGGTGAGCACGGCGGCACCGTGCTCGTCCAGGGCGGCGAGCAGCTCGGGCAGGACGTGGCGGACGGGGAGGCCGGACCAGTCGGAACGCACCCGGCCAGTCTCCCCGAACCCGGCGCCGGACGTGGCACGGGGGCGGGCCCGCGTGGTGCGGCCCGGTGGTGCCGGGGTCCGGGCCCGCGTGGTGCGGGCCCGGTGGTGCCGGGGCTCAGGCCAGGGGGTTCAGGACGTCGAAGCTCACCAGGGCGATGATGACGATGCCGAGGATGATCCGGTAGATCACGAACCCGGTGAAACGGTGGGTGCTGATGTATTTCAGGAACCACGCCACCGCCGCGTAGCCGACGATGAACGAGATCACAGTGGCCAGGATCGTCGGGCCCCACTGGGGGGCGCCGTCGTCGCCGATCTTGAACAGCTGCAGCACGCCCGCGCCCAGCACGGCCGGGATGGCCAGCAGGAAGGAGTATTTGGCGGCCTCCTCGCGGCGGTAGTCGAGCAGCAGGCCGGCGCTGATCGTGCCGCCGGAGCGGGAGACGCCCGGGATCAGGGCGAGCGACTGGGCGGCGCCGTAGATCAGGGCGTGCGTGAAGCTGAGGTGCCGGTCCAGGGTGAGCTTGTTGCGGGCGGTGCGGTCGGCGAACCAGAGGATCAGACCGAAGACGATCAGCGTCGTGCCGATCAGGCGCAGGTCGCGGAAGGCGGTGTCGATGGCGTCCTCGAAGGCCAGGCCGAGGACGACGATCGGCAGGGTGCCGACGATGACGTACCAGCCCATCCGGGCGGCGTAGTGCTTGCGGAGGACGGGCGTCCACAGGGCCCGGGTCCAGGTGGAGATGATCTCCCAGATCTCCTTGCGGAAGTAGATCACCACCGCGGCCTCGGTGCCGAGCTGGATCACCGCGGTGAACGCCGCGCCGGGGTCGTCCCAGCCGAAGAACGCCGACACGACTCTGATGTGGGCACTGGAGGAGATCGGCAGAAACTCCGTCAATCCCTGAATGAGTCCGAGGACCACCGCTTCGAACCAGCCGATCAACTTGGGTACCTTCCGTCCCAGCGCGTGCGTAACTTACGCGAGGCTAGCGGAGCGCGGGACCTCGTGTGACCCGGTCATTCGGCTGGGACCCGGCCGAGACGGTACGGCTCCGCCGGGAGATGGAGATCGACGGAGTTTCCTGATTCCTTGTCAACCGAACCCCCCGTCCCGGCGGTAGTCATCCTCGGAACACCGAGGCGGAGGCAGGGATGACTGAGTTCGCGGAGTACGTCGCGCAGCGTCACGAACGGCTGCGAAGAACGGCGTACCTCCTCACCAGGGATTGGGCGATCGCCGAGGACCTGGTGCAGACGGCGCTGGCCAAGGCATGGGTCGCCTGGCGGCGGATCGACGGCGATCCCGATCCGTACGTCTACCGGATCATCGCCAACACGCACGCCTCCTGGTGGCGCCGGCGCTGGCGGGGGGAGATCCCCACCGAGGCCCTGCCGGACCGGGCGGTGGCCGGCGACTTCACGAGCGACGTCGGCGACCGCGACGCCTTGTGGACGGCGATCGGCGCGCTGTCGGGCCGCCAGCGGGCGGTGGTCGTCCTGCACTACTTCGAGGAGATGACCCTCGCCCAGGTGGCCGGCGTGCTGGGGTGCTCCATCGGGGCGGTGAAGAGCCAGCTCGGCAGGGCTCTCACCCGGCTCCGGGTCGATCAGGGGATTCAGACGATGACGGGAGCCAAGTGATGACCCACACCGAGGACGACCTGAGGGAACTGCTCGCGGCGCACAGCGAGGGCGGTCGCGGGGGCGCCGCCCGGCTTGAGGAGATCGTCACGAAGGGCCGGGGGATCCGGCGGCGGCGCAGGTGGGCGGCCGCCGGGGCACTGGCCGCGGCGCTGGCGGTCGTGGCGGTCCTGACCCCGGTGCTGGTCCCCGGCGGGCAGGGGCCCGACATCGCGACCTCGGTCCGGGAGGACGAGCGGCGGGGGGAGGGAGTACGGCTGGCGGGCGTCCGCTTCGCGAACGTGGGGAAGACGGAGAAGATCTCCTTCACCCCGAGGAGCGGGACGAGCTCCTACCGCGTGAACTGCGCAGGCCCGGTCCAGACCTTCGTGCGCCTCGGCGACCAGGTCGACCACGGCATGTGCGGGAGCGAGCAGGGGCGTGAGTGGTCGGTGCTCGGCAGGCTCGACGGAGCCCGGGAGGGGGTCACCGCCGAGGTCGAGGTGTTCACCATCCCGAGCTCGCGGGTCCCGGCGGACGTCACGGCGGAGTCGGAGCTCTCCGGCGCGGACTTCGAACGGGTGCTCGCGCTGGCCGAGCCGGGACCGGGCATCTGGGAGATCGCGATCCACGACGGCGGCGTCTCCAGCCGGTCGTGCTCGCCGGACATCTGCCTGCACAACGGCACGCTGCCGGCGACGAGGGGAGAGCGGAACCTGGCCGGCCTGCCCAACAGCCACACGGTTGAGAGCCGCTCCTTCAAGGAGACCGGCAAGAGGTTCAGGGTGAAGGCGGCGGTGAGCGGCCAGGGCTCGGTGTATGTCCGGTGCGAGGGCGAGGACCTGTACGCGTTCATCTGGCCGGGCGTCGTCGGCGACAAGGTGATGGCCGTGGCCCAGCCCTGCGGGCCGAAGCCGGCGAGGTGGGACTTCCAGGCCACTGACGGTGTCACGGTCGCGGTGGCGCCACGCGACCAGGTGCCGGCCGGGACGGACTTCCTGTCGGATCTGGAGAAGGGCGCGGACAAGGCCCGCGAGATCCTCGGTGGGCTCACGCCCGCGCCGGGGAACTGGGAGGTCGCCGTCCAGCAGTGGGACGACCCTCCGTCGAAGGTGAGGAGGTCCTGGTCCTCCGACGGGACGGTCACCTTCTCCTACGAGGACTGACAGTCTCCTACGAGCTCCTACGAGGACTGACAGCGATGACGTAGATGAGCGTCTCCCGCTGGAGTCTGACCCCAGGACCGACTGACTCCCCGCGGGCGCAGGACCGTGATCATGCGAGCTCCCGCCCCGATCGGCCGGGGGTGAGCCGGCCATGCGGTGCTCCCGGTGCGGAGGCGCCCCACCGGGTCCCCGGCCGGGGTGGGGTACGGCCCCGCCTTACTGAGGCGGGGCCGTGTTCCCGCTATCGGGTGATCTTGACGTCGTCGATTCCGGCCTCGACGAGCGAGGCGGTGGAGGCGTCGGCGGCTTCGATGAGGATGCGGACGCTCTGTCCGGCGAAGGCGGAGATGTCGGCCTCGGCGGTGGCCCAGGCGCCGTT
>NZ_JBSFPS010000030.1:0-51285 GCF_053588315.1 Streptosporangium sp. NPDC003464
TTGCAACGGCTGGCCACCGCGCAGGACGAACCCGATGACCTCGCCGCTGTGGGGCATCCGTACCGTCAGCGTGCCGGTGGGGTGGAGGTCGAGAGGGCCGGGGCGTCTCGGCGTGCGCGGGCCCCTCAGGTCACGGCCGTCTGGACGGGGGTCACCGAGCCCAGGGTGACCAGCAGGCCCCGGCCGGGCGGGCCGCCGACCGCGCCGCGGGGCAGCCGGATCGTGAACAGGTCGCCGTCGGCGGGGCTCTGGACCGACAGCAGCAGACCCGTGCGGGCCTTGCGGGCCTCGGCGACGAAGCCGCGGTAGGCGGTGGTCAGGTCGCCGGTGGTGCCCGCGATGATCAGGCCGTGCTCGCCGTCGCGGCCGGTCCGGAGCACCTGCTCCAGGGCCGTGCCCAGGGGGGTGTCGGCGGAGATCAGCTCGGCGTCGTCGACGATCACCACATACCGCTCCTGCCCCGCTAGGGCCTCGGGCAGGTCGCCGTCCGCGCCGAGTACGGCCAGCACCCCCGGGGCGTCCACCAGCGTGCTGAGCGGGCTGCGCCGGGGGGTGACCAGGGCCACGGGCGTGCCCCGCGCCAGCAGGGAGCGGGCGGCGGTCAGCAGCGCCGAGGAGCGGCCGGACCTGGACGGGCCCGCGACGACCGCGCCGGGCCCGTGGGCGAGCAGGTCGACGCCGAGCGGGGCCAGCGAGTCGCCTCCGGCGCCGAGCAGTGCCCACAGGGGCGAGGGAGGCTCGAAGGACGGCGCCAGCTCCAGCGCCTGCGCCGCGGTGATCCGCATGGGCAGCGCGTCCACCCGCAGGGGCGGCTCGCAGTCCCAGAGCCACCCGCCGGACCCCGCCGCCGCGTCCCCGGCGAAGCGGGCGGGCACCGCGCGGGCCAGCGCCTGGAGCGCGCCGACCTGGGCCGGCCCGGAGGGGTCGTCGCAGAGCAGGGAGATCTGGCTCTCGGCGAGGCCGTGCTCGCCGGTGGACAGGGCGCGGCCGGGGGCGAGCGTGGCCGGCAGGTCCTTGACGGGCAGCCCGGCCAGGCCGTAGTCGGCCGGGTCGGCCAGTCGCAGGATCAGCCGGTCGTCGAAGACCGTGGAGATCTGCCCGATCAGCGCCGAGCGGTCGCCGGTCACCACGGCGCGCAGCCCGACCGCCGGGCCCTCCCGGAGCAGCTGCATCAGCGACTCGATCAGCCGCCCGTAGTCGTAGCCCTCGAAGGCGGCGACGTATCCCTCCCACCGGTCGAGCATCAGCACCAGCCAGGGCAGCCGCGGGCCCCCGGCGGCGGCGCGCAGCTCGGCCAGCGACGCGTATCCGGCCTCGGCCAGCAGTTGCTGGCGCCGCCCGACCTCGGCGCGCAGGCGGGCCAGCAGCCGCTCCACCCGGTCGAGCTGGTCGCGGGTCACCACCGCCCCGCAGTGCGGCATCGCCATCAGCGGCAGCAGCGCCCCCGAACCGCAGTCGATCGCGTGCACGTGCACGTCCTGCGGGGACGCCCCGGCCGCGATCGCCCCGGCCAGCGTGCGCAGCGCGGTGGAGCGCCCGCTCCGCGAGGCGCCGGCCAGCAGCAGGTGCCCCCCGTGGGCGAGGTCCAGCGTCAGCGCCCGCCGGTCCTGCGCCCACGGCAGGTCCGTCACCCCGAACGGCAGCGGCGGCACCTCCTCCGCCCCCGCCCGGTACGGCGGCGCGCCGCCGGGCGGGTCGGCCAGGCCGGGGGCGACCACGAGGTCGCCGAGCGGCGGGAGCCAGGGGCTGGGCTGCCGCGGCACCCCGGCGATGCGGGCGGCGTCGGCCAGGGCGTCGGCGAGTATGGACAGGTCGGTGACCGGCGAGCCCTCGGGGGCCGTCCCGGGCGCCGGCAGCGGCTGTCCCAGGGCCCGCCAGCCGACCTCCGTCACCCGTGCCCTGACCTCGGCGGATCCCCCGGGGCTCCGGCCGCCGATCCGGGCCGTCTGCACGGCCGTCGCCGCGCCCGCGCCCGACTTCACGTAGCACCGGCCGGGGGCCGACTTGGGGATGTGCGAGGCGTCCGGCCGGCCGATGACGTCGGCGGACTCGGCGGCGTCGGTCACCCGCAGCGCGATCCGCAGCGAGGTGTTCGCCTGGATGTCGGCGGTGACCACGCCGCCGGGCCGCTGGGTGGCCAGGATGAGGTGGATGCCGAGCGAACGGCCCCGCCTGGCGATGTCCACCAGCCCGGTCATGAAGTCGGGCAGCTCGCTCACCATCGCCGCGAACTCGTCGATGACCAGCACCAGCCGGGGCAGCGCGGCCGGCGGTCCGGCGCGCCCGCGCAGCGGCCCGGCCGGGGTCCTGCCGCCGGCCACGAGCAGGTCGCGGGAGGCGCGGGCCGCCCGCGTGTCGCGGATCGCGTGGTAGTCCTCGATGTCCTTGGCCCCGGCGGCCAGCAGCAGCCGCTCCCGGCGGCGGATCTCGGCGGCCAGGGACGTCAGGGCCCGCTGCGTCAGGTGGCCGTCCAGGTCGCTGACCATGCCGACCGTGTGCGGGAGCCGTACGCACTCCTTGAAGGCGGCCCCGCCCTTGTAGTCGATCAGCACGAACGTCATCTCGTCGGGCCGGTTGGCCACCGCGAGCGAGCAGATCAGGGTCTGCAGCAGCTCGGACTTGCCCGCGCCCGTGGTGCCCGCGATGAGCGCGTGCGGCCCGTCCACCCGCAGGTCGACGGAGAACGGCCCGTCGGGGCCGGCCCCGATCACGGCCTCGGTGCTCCGGCCCCAGCGCTCGGCGAGGGCCGCGCCCGACACCGAGGGCAGCTCCAGCAGCTCCAGCAGCCGCGCGGAGCCGGGCAGCGCCAGGGCCGAGTCGTCCCGGCTGACGTCGCGGATGGGGGCCAGGGAGCGGGCGAGCCGGTCGCACCAGGTCACCGAGACCTGGTCGGCCAGGATCTCGCCGAGGTCGTCCAGGCCGCCGCCGCGCAGCCGTATCATGCCGCCGTCCGTCACGGCGGCGACGGTGGCGCACTCCTCGGGCAGCAGCCGCTGGTCGTCGTCGACGGCCAGGGTGTAGACGCCCGCCCGGGGGCCCTGGCGGAGCACCTGCGGCATGCCGGGCAGCGCGCGCAGGACCTGGGCGCCGTCCAGGACGACCAGCACGTCGTAGGGGCGCTCGTCGTAGACCGGGGCGGCCTCCGCCGCCCCCGGGCCGCCGCCGAGGTCGCCCCAGCCGGTCGGGACGCGGGCGAGCTTGGCCGACGGACTCTCCTCCTCGCCGAGACGCTCGTCGATCAGCCTGGTCAGCTCGCTCACCCGGCGGGCGGCCGCCTCCGGGTCGGCGCCGACCAGCGCCACGCAGTCCTCGCCGCCGTGCGGGGCGCTGTGCGGCAGCCAGCGGACCCAGTTCCAGCGCTCGTCGCCGTCGCCGTGCGCCGACAGCACCACGATCGCCAGGTCGCGCGGGCTGTGCAGGGCGGCGGCCTGGCCGACCAGCCAGCGGGCCAGGCCGGCCGTCGCCTGCCGCGGTCCGGTCAGGCCGGCCACGCCCAGGCGGCGCATGACCAGCGCCACCGGGACCGCGTGGCAGGTCGGGAGTTCGGGCAGCGGGCCGTCGAGCGGGGCGGAGCGCTCGGGGACGAACTCCAGGGCGGCGGGGAGGTCGGCGAGGCCGACCCGGAGGCGGAGCGCGTCGGGGTCGTGGTCGCGGCGCTCCCACAGCCGCCGCCGGGGGCCGGTCGCGGTGAGCAGCACCTCGGCGGGGTCGGGCGCGGCGGCCCGGCGGCGGGTCTCGTCGGCGGCGCGGGCCTCCTCCACGGCGGCCTCGAACGCCTTCAGCCGCTCCTTGTACTGCTTGACCTGCTGGCGGTACTGCTTGCGGCCGTGCCGCCGGTCGCTCCACCACTGACCGATCATGATCAGTGGGGTCATCAGCGCGAACAGCAGGAAATACCACGTCTTGAACGCCCAGGCCATGGCCAGCCCCAGCCCGGCGGGCAGGAAGGCGGTCAGCAGCTGCAGCCGCATGGTCTCGGCGCGCTTGGGCTCGGCCGGGACCTCGAAGCGCCGCTCGCCGTCCGGGGCGCGGAGCCGGGGCGGCCGGTTGTAGGCGAGCCCGCCGTCGGGCTGGGCGTCCAGATGCGCGTCGGGCGGCTCCACGGCCTTCAGGGTCAGCACGGTCGAGCCGCAGGTCAGCAGGGCGTGCTCGGGCCACGGCGCCGGGCCTTCGAGGGGCTCGCCGGCCAGCAGCGCCACGGCCCCCGCCCCGGGTTCCACGGTGATGGCGTCGGGGGTGAGCCTGATCACGGCGGCCTCGCCGGACAGCCGGGGGTCGGGGACGGCCACCCCGCAGGCGGGGTCGGAGCCCACGGTGTGGACGCCCAGGCTGAGGCGGTGCACGGATCCGGCGGCGGGCCCGCCGATCACCCGGACCTCCACGATGCCGCCGGGCTCCTCGGCCATCGTCGCCCCGGCCAGGTCGCGGTCGAGGGTGACGAGGTCGCCGTCGCGGAGCAGGCCGAGCGCGGGGGCGTCGGGGTCCAGGGGACGGCCGTCGCGCCAGAGCGTCGGAGGGGCGGCGCCGGGGGAGTCGTGGCCCAGCCCGTAAGGCGCCTTGCTCCGTGTCAGCCGCACCACGTTGGTCGGCCGCTCGCCGCCCTGCCCGGCCAGCGACTCCGCGAGCCGCGCCACCGTGGTCGTCTCGTCCCCCTCGACCATGACATCGCGGTCGGCGTGCTCGCTGAGCACGGTGAGCATGATCCGCATCGACGCTCTCCTCGGGTCGGGCCCCGGTCCAAGGTACAGAGTGGGAACGGTCCGGGAGGAGCTGTTTGCGGCAATGCCGTGGGGCACGGGCCGGTATGTGGAAAACATGGCGGCCTGTGGACAACTGTCGGACGCTGTTGCCCGGTTATGCCGTTCTTAATGGGCGTTTGCCGATTTGAGCGCTCCGGAGAGGCTGGGGATTCACCGCGCGGAGCTGTGGAAAACTCAGCCGGGACCTGTGGGGTCCCGCCGGGCCCGGGTCCGGGCGTGGAGCTCGCCGGCCTTCTCCTCCAGCAGCCCGGCGTACGCGCTGACCTCGGAGGCGACCTCCGCCAGCCCGGCCGCCGCGCGGTGCAGCCCCGCGACGACCCGCCCCGTCGCCGGCGCGCCGGCGATGCGTTCGGCCCCGCGATGGCGTAGCCGTCCGATCGCCGTCCGGAGAAGCCGGATCCGCCCTGACCCCGGTGTGCCGCGCCTGAACCAGTTGGCCATGGCGTAAGGATGGCACATTTTGAACGGGTTCAGGGTGGTAGGAGACGTGCGATCCGGCGACGGGGGAGTGAAGGCGGCGAGACATTTGCCGGAATGAAAGGTGTAAATAGTGGGAAGCCTGTTACGTGGGTTAATCCATCCCTTATCACCTTGATAAGTCAGCTGTCACCTAGCCAAACCGTCAGTTTCTTCCAGATCAGCGTTGACAGAGGCGTTCCTATCAAACGAGCATGGGTCTTGGCTTTTGTCCGGCAGTTCATCGGCACGGTGCGCATAATGGCGTAAATTCGACCACGTAGTCCCCATATTGTGATCACTCTGGGAGTCCCCCTGCCCATGAGGACCAGTGAGAAGCCAACGAGCCGTCCCCCGGTGAACTCCGAGCGGCAAGGCCCGGCGGCCGCCCTTTCCGGACCGGCGTCGCGCAAGCTCCCCGTCCCCCCGCGCGAGCGCAGGCCCGCACTCGCGGCCCTGGCCCTGCTGCTCATCCTGGGCGGCGCGCTGGCCACCACCCTGCTGGTCCTGCGCAGCGGGGACCGGGTCTCGGCGATCCAGATCGTCCAGCAGGTCGGCACCGGCCAGCGCATCCCCCGGGCCGCCATGCGGGAGGTCCAGATCGCCGACACCGGCATCGGCTACGTGGCCTATGCCGACAGCGTCCGCGTCTCGGAGCACTACGCCCGCGTCACCCTGCTGCCCGGGACCCTGTTGACCAGGGAGATGGTCGTCTCGGCGAGCGCGGAGCTGGGGCCGGGCAAGGCACGGGTGGGCCTGGCGCTCAAACCGGGCCAGCTCCCGGCCAACCTGGCGCAGGGCGACCGGGTCCAGGTCATCCACGTGCCGGGCCGGGGCGGCGGGGCCGGCGCCCAGAGCCGCGTGCTCGCCCAGGCCGCGCTCGTCCACAGCGTCGGAGGCCAGAGCAAGAGCGGTCTGTCCGGCCAGGTGACGATCATCGTGGACGCCACGGTGTCGCCGACGATCGCCGCCTACGCCTCCAACGGTGAGATCGCCCTGGCCGAGCTGCCGGGAGCGCGCTGACGTGGCGCTCATCGTGCTGGCCGCCGACAAGGGGGCGCCGGGCGTGACCACGGCGGCCACCGCGCTCGGCGCGGTCTGGCCGCGCCCGGTGCTGCTGGCCGAGTGCGACCCCGCCGGCGGGGACATCGCCTACCGCCTGCCCGCCGCCGACGGCGGCGTGCTCAATCCCGGGCGGGGCCTGCTCACCCTGGGCGCCACCGCCCGCCGCGGCCTCCACCCCGACCAGGTCTACGAACACACCCAGAAGATCGTCGGCGGCCTCGACGTGCTGACCGGGCTGACCCACGGCGAGCAGGCCGCCGGGCTGAGGTGGCTGTGGGGCCCGCTCGGCCGGGCGCTGGCCGCCCTGCCCCACGCCGACGTGCTGGCCGACTGCGGCCGCCTCGGCGGCCACCCCGAGACGGCCGAGCTGACCGCCGAGGCCGCGATGGTGGTGCTGTTCACCAGGGCGAGCCTGGACCACGTCGCCCACCTGCGCGAGCGCCTCCAGGTGATGCCCCGCGACCCGCAGGTCGGGGTGGTGGTGATCGCCGACCCCCGGCAATACCGCACGACGATCGACGAGGTCCGCCGGATCGTCGCCGCCACCGGCAGGGAGGCCGCCTTCGTGAGCGGGCTCGCCCACGACCCCAAGGGCGCGGAGCTGCTGCGCGGCCAGTGGGGCGGGCGCCTGGACCGCTCCCTGCTGATCCGCACCGCCCGGGAGCTCGCCGGCCGCCTGGCCGCCCAGGTCCGCGCCCCGGAGCCGGCCGCATGACCATCGACCACACGCTGGTGAAGCGCTTCCGGCAGGAGGTCGGCGACCGGCTGGCCCACCAGCGCCGCCTGGACCAGGCCAGCGGCCTGGTGCCGATGACCGGCGAGGACGAGCGCCAGTTCGCCCGCGCGCTGATCGCGCAGGTCCTGGAGGAGTTCGCGCGCGGCGAGATCGGCGTCGGCAGGACCCCTCCCACGGCCGAGGAGGAGGAGGCGCTGGCCGCCGGGATCCACGCGGCGCTGTTCGGCGTCGGCCGGCTGCAGCCGCTGCTGGACGACCCCGAGGTCGAGAACATCGACATCAACGGCTGCGACCGGGTCTTCGTCGGCTACGCCGACGGCCAGGAGATCATGCGCGATCCGGTGGCCGAGTCCGACGAGGAGCTGGTCGAGCTGATCCAGATCCTCGCCGCCTACAGCGGCCTGTCCAGCAGGCCGTTCGACACCGCCAACCCCCAGCTCGACCTGCGCCTGCCGGACGGCTCCCGGCTCTCGGCGGTGATGGACGTGACGGTCCGCCCGTCGGTCTCCATCCGCCGCTCCCGGCTGGGCAAGGTCTTCCTGAGCGACCTCGTGGGCAACGGCACGCTCACCCCGGAGGTCGGCCGCTTCCTGTCGGCCGCCGTGGCCGCCAGGAAGAACATCATGATCTCCGGCTCCACCAACGCCGGGAAGACGACCCTGCTGCGCGCACTGGCCAACGAGATCCCGCCGTCCGAGCGGCTGATCACCGTGGAGCGCGCGCTGGAGCTCGGCCTCGACCAGTTCCCCGAGCTCCATCCCAACGTGGTGGCCTTCGAGCAGAGGCTGCCCAACTCCGAGGGCCAGGGCGAGATCAGCATGGCGGAGCTGGTCCGCCGCTCGCTGCGGATGAACCCGTCCCGGGTGATCGTCGGCGAGGTGCTCGGCGACGAGATCGTCACCATGCTCAACGCGATGACCCAGGGCAACGACGGCTCGCTGTCCACCATCCACGCCAACTCCTCGATGGAGGTCTTCAACCGCATCGCCACCTACGCGCTCCAGGCCGCCGAGCGCCTGCCGATCGAGGCCACCCACATGCTCATCGCGGGCGCGATCGACTTCGTGGTCTTCATCGAGAAGCGCAACGAGTACGCGGCGGGCGGGCGGCTGCGCCGCTACGTGTCGAGCGTGCGGGAGGTGGCCGGGGTGGACGGCAGGGTGCTCTCCTCGGAGGTTTTCGCGCAGTCCCCCGACGGCCGGGTGCTGCCGCACGCCCCGCTGTCCTGCCTGGAGGAGCTCACCCGCCACGGCTACGACCCGGGAGGCTGGAGGTGATCCCCCTGCCGCCCGGACTGCTCGACCCGCTGGCCCTGCTGGCCGGGGCGGCCGTCGGCGCCGGGCTGTTCCTGCTCGGCCTGGCCCTGTACGGCACGCGCCCCCGGCCGTCGGCCCCCGACAAGAAGGCCGGTCGGCGCCGGCTCCTCAAGGCCCTGTCCACCCGGTCGGCAGCGGGCGCCATCGCCGGCGTGCTCGTGCTCGTGGTGACCGGCTGGCCGGTCATGGCCGTGGGGGCGGTGCTCCTCGCCCTGGGCTGGCGGGGCCTGTCCGGCGGCGCGGCCGAGGAGCGCACGGCGATGCGGCGGCTGGAGGGACTGGCCGCCTGGACCGAGTCGCTCCGCGACACCATCGCCGGAGCCGCGGGCCTGGAGCAGGCGATCCCGTCGTCGATCCGGGCCGCGGCGCCCATGCTCCGCCCGCACCTGCGCGCGCTGGTGGACCGCCTGCACACCCGGATGCCGCTGCCCGACGCGCTGCGGCTGTTCGCCGACGAGCTCGACGACCCCTCGGCCGACCTGGTCGTGGCCGCGCTGATCCTCAACTCCAAGCTGCGCGGCCCCGGCCTGCGCGACGTGCTCGGCGCGCTCGCCGTCTCGGCCCGGGAGGAGCTCGACATGCGCCGCCGGGTCGAGGCCGAGCGCCGCTCCACCCGGCGCAGCGTGCAGATCGTGGTCGGTACGGCCCTGGCCTTCGCCGTCGCGCTGGTGGTGTTCAACCCCTCCTACGTCGAGGAGTACGACAACACCCTCGGCCAGGCCGTGCTCGTGGTGGTCGCCGGGTTCTTCGGCGCCGGCTTCGCCTGGATGCGCCGCCTGGCCCGCTTCGACAAACCCGCCCGCCTGCTGGGCCTGCCCTCGGGAGGAGAGGTGCGCGATGACTGAGCCGCTGCTGGCCGGATCGGTGCTCGGGCTGGGCCTCTTCCTGCTCATCCGGGCGCTGTTCCCCGCCCGGCCCGGGCTCGTGACGCGGCTGCTGGCGCTGGACGCCGCCAGGGAGGGCACCGACGTCCCGCGCATGCAGCTCGTCCTGCCCGACGAGGAGGTCAGCGCCTTCCGCCGGGGCCTCGGCGTGCGGCTGGCGCGCTTCTACGCGGCCCGGGGGTGGGAGGCCCGCTCGGCGAAGGCCGACCTGGCCCTGCTCGGCAGGTCGTTCGAGGGGTTCCTGGCCACCAAGATGCTGCTGGCCGCCTCGGGGCTGCTGGCCTTCCCGCTGCTGATCGGCTGGCTGGTGCTGATGGAGTGGGGCGTCTCGCTCACCATCCCGCTGTGGGCCGCCCTCGCCGTCGCCGGGGTCTTCTTCGTCCTGCCGGACCTGCAGATCAAACGCGACGCGGCCCGGATGCGCCGCGACTTCCGGCACGTCGTCGGGGCCTTCCTGGACCTGGTCGCGATGAACCTGGCGGGCGGGCGCGGCGTGCCGGAGGCACTGATGATGGCGGTCTCGGTGGGCAGCCCCGGCGCCGACGACGAGGGGGCCAACTGGGCGATGAACCGGATCCGCGAGGCGCTCGGCAACGCCAGGATCGTCGGCATCACCCCCTGGCAGGCCCTCGGGCAGCTCGGCGACGAGATCAACGTCGACGAGCTGCGCGACCTGTCCGCCGCGCTCGGCCTGGTCGCCGACGACGGCGCCAAGGTCCGCGCGTCCCTGTCCGCCCGCGCCGCGACCCTGCGGCGGCGTGAGCTCGCCGAGGTGGAGGGGCAGGCGGGTGAGCGGTCCCAGTCGATGCTCGTCGCCCAGCTCCTGCTCTGCGCGGGCTTCGTGATCTTCCTGAGTTTTCCGGCCGCTATGAAGATGTTGGGGTCCTGACCATGCTGAGCCATCCGTGGATCGTCTATACGGCCGCCTTCCTGAGCACGCGGATCGACAGGGCGCGCAACGCCCCCACCCGAGGGGCCTCGGCCGTCGAGTGGGTCATCATCACGGCCATCATCGCCGGGGTCGCGCTGGGCCTCGCCACGCTCATCAAGACCCTGGTCGAGGGGAAACAGGCGGAGATCTCCAACCAGTTCGGCGGTGGTGGCGGCGGAGGTGACCAGGGTGGCGGCGGAGAGCCGTGACCGGCAGCGGGGCGCCGCCGTCATCGAGCTGGCGATGATCATGCCGGTGGTGCTGGCCGTCATCCTGCTCGTCGTGCAGTTCGCCCTGTGGTTCCACGGGCGCCAGGTGGCCGACGCGGCCGCCCGCGAAGGGGCCCGGCTCGCCCGGGTCGACACCGACTCCTGGGAGAGCGACGCCGAGGAGCGGGCCGGCGAGGTGCTCAGGGCCGTCGGCCCCAAGCTCCTCGACGGCGCCACCGTCACCGCCTGGGAGGAGGGCGACCAGCGGGGTGTCGAGATCACCGCCACCGCGGTCCAGGTCGTCCCGCTGCTGCCGGCCACGACGTTCACCATCACCTCGCGCTTCGGCGGCCCGGTCGAGTGCTTCCGCCCCGACGACGGGAGCGAGGGATGCCCGTGACACTCCCGGCCCTCTTCCGGCGCGGCGGCGGCCCGGCGCGATACGGCCGCGGCCCGGTGCGGTGCGGCGGCGGATCGGCGCGGTACGGCCGCGGCCCGGTGCGGTGCGGCGGTGGATCGGCGCGATACGGCCGCGGGCCGGCCCGGCACGGCCGCGAACGCGGGTCGCTGACGGCCGAGACGGTGCTGCTGGCCCCGGTCTTCCTGCTGTTCCTGCTCTTCCTGGTCGGCGCGGGGAGGGTGGTGGAGGCCCAGGGCGAGGTCAACGGCGCGGCCAGGGACGCGGCCAGGGCGGCCTCGGTCGAGCGCACGCTGTCGGAGGCCGAGGAGGCCGCGGGCAGGACCGCCGAGGAGTCGCTGTCGGGCGAGTGCCAGCCCGAGGTGAGCCTGGCCGGCACGGACTGGCAGGAGGGCGGCCAGGTCCGGGCCGAGGTGACCTGCACGCTGGACCTCGGCTTCCTCGGCTTCGGCGCCGCCAAGCAGATGAAGGGCGACTCGGTGGTCCCGCTGGAGCAGTTCCGGAGGGTCGAGTGAGCCGCGCGGGTGACCGGGGGTCGATGTCGGTCTTCACAGTGATCTTCTCCGTGGCGGTCTTCCTGCTGGCCGGGCTCCTGGTCGACGGCGGGGCCGCCATCAACGCCAGGCTGCGGGCCGCCGACATCGCCGAGCAGGCGGCCCGGGCGGCCGCCGACCAGATCGACGTCGAGCACCTGCGCGCCACCGGCCAGGCCCGGCTGCTGGAGGGGGACGCGGCCTGCGCCGAGGCCGAGGAGATCGTCTCCGCGCACCGCACCGACGACGTCCAGCTCGCCGGGTGCACGGTCGGCGGCGGCCAGGCCGAGGTCACCGTGCGGGTCTCGGTGCCGTGGGAGGCGTTCTTCCTCGCCGCCTTCGGCTTCTCCGGCTCCGAGGCGGAGGGCGAGGCCACCGCCGGGCCCGACACGGGGGAGGACGTCTGATGGCCCGGCACGGCCGCGGCGGTCCCGGCGGGCGGGAAGGGCCGCCCCGGACGCCCTAGACCAATTGCGGCGAATCACTGGCCGAGCGGGTGACGGACGACGAATCTGAACGGGGAGGGAGACTCATGCCCACGCGACAGCCCATGCGCATCAGGCCCAGGCGCACCGCGGGTGACCTGTTCGCCGGACTCGGCGCGCTGGCCGCGCTGGTCGCGCTGCTCGGCGGGGTCCCCTACGCCCTGCTCCGGCTGGCCGGGCCGCCGCTCCCGCCCGAGCTGCTCGACCTCGACCTGCTGACCAGCCAGGTCGGCACCGGCACGATCGTCGCGATCCTCGTGCTGCTGGTCTGGCTGGCCTGGCTGCAGCTGGCCGTCTGCGTGATCGTCGAGGTCTACGCCGGGCTGCGGCGGGTCGGCATGCCGGCCAGGGTCCCGCTCTCCGGGAGCACCCAGGCGCTGGCCAACCGGCTGGTCTCGGCCGTGCTGGTGCTGTTCACCGTGTCGGCGGTGGTCGTGCCGATCGCGAAGGCCGGCGGCCCGCCGCCCGCCCGCCCCGCCGTCGCCGCGGCGGCCGCGCTGTCGGCGCTGCCGGCGCCGGTCGCCGAGGAGCGGGCGCCGCTGGTGCCGGTGGGAAAGGCCAAGAAGGTCTACGTGGTCCAGCCGCCGCACGGCCGGCACCACGAGAGCCTGTGGGAGATCGCCGAGAAGTGCCTCGGCGACGGGCGGCGCTATCCGGAGATCTACCGGCTCAACCAGCACAAGGAGCAGCCCGACGGCAGCCGCCTCCACATGGCCGACCTGATCAGGCCCGGCTGGGTGCTGGACATGCCGGACGACGCCCGGAACATCCACATCGTCCCGGCCGACCAGCCCCGCGACGACACCCTCAAGGAGCACCCGGGCAAGCCGGTGGAGCTCGACGGCCGCGCCCGGACCCTCACCCCCGACCGGGCGGACCTCCCGGCGGAGGCGCGGCCGGACGTCTCCCGCCCTTCGGACACCTCCGTCGTCCCCGGCGGCGGGGAGAACGCCGAGACGGGCCGGGTCCCCGCGGATCCCTCCCGGCGCTCCCCCCAGGAGCCCGCCACCGAGCGCGGCGCCGGGCGGGAGTCCCGCACGGCGGCCGATCCCGGCGGCGCCGGGCAGCAGGCCTCGGAGCGCGGCACCGGGCACGACCCGTCCGTGGCCGCCGGCCCCGGCGGTCAGGACTCCGGGCTGGAGCTGCTCGACTACCTGGCGGGGGCCTCCCTGGCGGCGGCCGGGCTGCTGGCGGCGCTCGGCCGCAGGCGCCGGCGGCAGCTGTGGTACCGGGCGTTCGGGCACCGGATCGTCCGGCCGAGGGACGACGCGGCCCAGGCCGAGCTGGCGCTGCGGCTGGGCGCCGACGCTCCGGGCAGCCGGATGCTGGACATCGGGCTGCGGCTGCTCGGCAGGTCCCTGGCGGCCCAGGACCGCGTCCCGCCCACGATCTACGCCGCGCACCTGTCCTCGCGGACCCTCGACCTGTGGATCCACCCGCCCGACCGCGACGCCCCGGCCCCCTGGGCCGCCCACGACGGCGGGCAGGTGTGGCGGCTGCCGGCCCACGAGGGACGGATGCTCGACGAGCAGGCGCTCGCCGGCGCGCCGGCGCCGTATCCGGGCCTGGTCTCGCTGGGCTCCAACGGCGAGGGCCGGGTGCTCGTCGACCTGGAGGCGGCCCACGGGCTGATCAGCCTCAGCGGCGCCCAGAGCACCGCCGCGCTCGCCGCGCTCGCCGTGGAGCTGGCCACCAACCGCTGGTCGGACCGGATGCGCGTCACGCTCGTCGGTTTCGGGGAGGAGCTCGCCGTGATCGCCCCCGACCGGATCCGCTGCGCGGGCAGTCTCGCCGAGATCCTGCCCGAGCTGGAGGCCACGGCCGAGGAGCGGGGCCACGGCGGCGAGGTGCTCACCGGCCGGGTCCACGGCCGCGCCGCCGACCCGATCTGGCCGCCGCACTACGTGCTGTCCGCGGTCGCCCCGAGCGCCGAGGAGGGCCGCCGCCTGGCGGTGCTCGCCCGCAAGGGCGTCCGCACGGCCGCCGGGTACGTCGTGGCGGGCAAGGTCCCGCACGCCACCTGGAACTGGGAGATCACCGACGACGGCCGGGTCACGGTGGACGCGCTCGGCTTCGAGGTGACCGCGCAGCTGCTGCCCCGCCGCCACTACCGGGCGCTGGTCGACCTGTTCCACACGGCCGGGCAGCTCGACGGGGAGCTCCTGCCCGACGGGCCGGAGCCGGTCCCGCAGACGCCCTCGATCGAGGTGCGGATCCTCGGCGCGGCCGAGATCACCGGTCCGCCGCCGATGGAGGAGGGGCGGGCGGTGCTCGCCGTCGAGCTCGTCGTCTACCTGGCGACCCACCCGGGCGGCGTCCACCCGGTGGTGCTCGGCGGGATCCTCTGGCCGCGGGGCGTGCAGCCGGTGGTCAGGGACGCCACGATCGCCAGGGTCGTCGCGTGGCTGGGCACCGACAGCGCCGGGCGGCCCAACCTCTACGCCGACGAGTCGGGGCGGCTCCGGCTCGGCCCCGAGGTGCGGACCGACTGGATGCTCTTCCGCGAGTCCGTCCGCCGCTCGCACGCCGATCCCGCCCTGCGCGCCGTACTGCTGGAGAAGGCCCTGAACCTGGTGCGCGGCCCGCTGCTGAACGGCCGCCCGCGCGGCCGCTACGCCTGGCTGGCCGCAGACGACCTGGAGTACGACGTGACCGCCGCCGTCGCGGACGCCGCTCACCGGCTCTGCGAGATACGGCTGGCCGACGGCGAGGCGGCCCAGGCCGTCGCGGCGGCGCGGGCCGGGCTGCTGCTGGCCGCCGACGACGAAGGACTCTGGAGAGACCTGCTGCGGGCCACCCATCTCACCGGCGACCCCGGCCGGCTGCGGGCCGTGGCCGAGGCCCTGCACCGGCGGGCGTCCCACCACGGCGCGGGCGGGATGGCGCCGGAGACGGAGGCGCTCATCGACGAGCTGCTGCCTTCGTGGCGGATACGTTCGGCGCCGTCGGCATGAGCGGGCCAGTGGCTGTGCGTGCGCTGCGTATGCGTGCGGTAGCTGTACGTGCCATGGCCGTGCGTGTGGTGGCTGTGCGTACGGTGCTGGTGCGTGCGATGGTGGCGCTGGCTCTGCTCGTGCCGGTGGTGGGCTGTTCCTCACCCGCCCCCCGGCCGTTCACCCCCGTCGACCTCCCGGTGGGCGCTCCGAGCACCTCGGTGCGGGCCGCGCCCACCCCCCGGGTGGAGACGGTCGAGGTCGCGCCCGGCGTCCAGGTGGTGGTGGAGTGGCCCGCCGTGGCCGACCCCGACACCACCGGAATGATCAACGTCTTCCGTGATTACTTCGCCGGGTCGTTCAAGGCAGTCGTCACCGGGGGGCGCGACACCGCCTACCTGGAGACGGTCCAGGACGGCGCCAGCCGGGACGCCTACTCGTGGGTCCAGGAGTTCCTGGACCAGCGCAGGTCGGTGCGCGGGACCGCCCGCCTGTACGCGCTGAACGTCAGCTCGGTCACCGGCCCCGGGGCGCAGCTCGACGTGTGCGTGGACGAGTCGGGGATGCGGCTCGTGGACTCCGGGACCGGCGAGGCGGTCGGCGAGCAGCCCGACTGGACCAGGGAGCCCTACTTCCAGCTCGCCGGGGTGCGGAAGGGCGAGGACGGGGTCTGGCGGATCAAGCTGCTCCGGCACGCGGAACTTCCCAGCGAACGCGCGAAGGGATGTCTTCGATGATCATGAATGTGGCCCTCGCGGGACTGCTGCTGCTCGCCCCGGTGGGCGCCGATCCCGGGGGCGGCGGCGGCGAGGGCTTCCAGGACGGCCGCACCGCCGGGGTCCGCCTGCAGAACTCCAAGATCATCATTACCGGGACCGGGCTCAGCGGCAAGAGTGACGGCTATCGGATCAAGCGCCCTTGCTGGTACGAACCCGACAAGGGTGCCGACGAGACGCTGAAGGACCAGGAGGCGCTGCGGAACCTGTGGTTCCGCTACACCCCGGGCGCCACGGAGGAGAAGTTCCAGGAGTTCCTCAAGCAGTTCAAGGACAAGGCCGGCAAGGAGGGCCGCTGGTGGAAGCCCGCCTACAACGGGGCCGATCCCGACGGGGTGTCCTGCTGGAACGGGCTCGACCCCTTCGTGTGGGTGCCGCCCGGCACGACCCCGCCCAGCGGGATCACCATCGCCGAGCTCGTCGAGATCGCCCGCGCCGCGCTGACCGTGCCCGAGCCGAAGATCCAGCTCAATCCGGACGCCAGGAGCTACGTCAACCTGCCGACCTGGGTATGGCTGGGCGGCATCGGCGCGCCCACCCGGTCGGTGACGGCCACGATCCCGGGGTTCATGAGCGCGACCGTGACCGCCACCCTGCAGGACGTCAAGATAGACGCGGGCACGACCGCCGACCGCGCCGAGGTCAAGGAGGACTGCGGGCCGGGCGGCAGGCCGTACGTCAAGGGCGGCAAGTTCACCTGCGGCGTCCGATACCTGCGCGCCTCCGCCGACCAGCCGCGTGAGGTCTACACGCTGACCGTCACCTCGGTCTGGCCCGTCCAGGTGCAGGACAACGTGGTGCCCTTCGCCTACGACCCGATCGAGGCCGGCGCCACCCGTGACGTCGAGGTGGGCGAGGTGCAGAGCACCGTCACCGGGACCAGGTGACGCCGGGAGGGGGCCGGCCCGGCGCGCGGGCCGGCCGCCTACAGCACGCTGGTCTGGGCGAGCGCGTTCTCGTGGGTGAGCAGCCACCGCTTGACCGGTGTGCCGTAGTAGTAGCCGCCGAAGCCGCCGGTGGAGGGCAGGATGCGGTGGCAGGGGACGAACGGCGCGATCAGGTTCTGCGCGCACGCCGCCCCGGCGGCCCTGGCCGCCGTCCTCGGCATCCCCGCCCGCTCGGCGAGCTCGGCGTAGCTGATCGTGACCCCGGGCGGGACCTGGCGCAGGGCCGTCAGGAGCCGCTGCCGCTTGGGCGTCCCCGGCTGCGTCAGCTCGACGTCGTCGAGGGCCGTCAGGTCGCCGTCCAGGTAGTCACGTACGGCCTGCGCCGGACGGCCCAGGTCCGCCACCTGGCGCAGGCCGGACTCCTGCAGCCGGGGCGAGAGCCGGGCGAACATCTCGGACGGGTCGGCGGTGAAGCCTGCCGCGACGATGACCCCCTCGTGCGAGAGCAGCGCCAGCGGGCCGGTCGGGGTGGGGAGGATCTGTGCCTCGATCATCACGAACTCCATAGGTGTAGCGCGGCGTAGGCCCGCCAGGGGCGCCACCGCTCGATGTGCTCTTCCGGGATGCCCAGGTCCGCCATGGCCCGCCGCAGCCCGAGGTCTCCCACGGGCCACGCGTCCGGGTCCCCCAGCGCCCGCAGGGCGATGTAGCTGGCCGTCCACGGTCCGATGCCCGGCACCTCCAGCAGCCGGGCCACGGCCTCCCCGGGCTCCTGGGCCCCGTCCAGGTCGATCTCCCTGGCCGCCACCCTCGCGGCGAGCGCCTTCAGCGTGGCCACCCGCCGTCCGGTCATCCCGAGCCCGTCGAGGTCGGCCCCCATGAGCTCGTCAGGGGTGGGGAACAGGTGGGTGAGCTCCTCGGCGCCGGTGGGGCGGCCGGCCCGGCCGACGATGCGGCCGAGGATGGTGCGGGCGCCGGCGACGGAGATCTGCTGGCCGACCACGGCGCGGACGGCCACCTCGAAGCCGTCCCAGGCGCCCGGGACCCGCAGGCCGGGGCGGGCGGCGACCAGGCCGGCCAGGGAGGTCTGGCCGAGGGCGTCGGAGATGGCCTCGGGGTCGGCGTCGAGGTCGAGGAGGCGGCGGCAGCGGGCGACGATGCGGGCCAGGTGGCGGGTGTCGTCGAGGCGCACCTCCAGCCGGACGTGGCCGGGCGCCGGGGTGAGGGTGACCGTGCCGCCCGGGACGGCCCGGCGGTAGCCCGTCTCGTCGACGTGTTCCAGCCCGGGGATCGCCCGTGCGCCGAGGAAGCGCATCAGCAGCTCCGCCTCGTACGGCTCGCGCCGGTGCAGCCGGAGCGTCAGCGTGTTGTCGGTGACCGCCCGGCCCGCCGTGATCCGCAGCTCGCCGGGGGTGAAGCCGTAGGTCTCCTTCATGGTCGCGTTGAACTGCCGCACGCTCCCGAACCCCGAGGCGAACGCCACGTCGGTGATCGACAGCCCGGTCTCGGTCAGCAACTGCTTGGCCAGCAGCAGCCGCTTGGTCCTGGCGACGGCCAGCGGCCCGACGCCGATCTCGGTGGTGAACAGCCGGTGCAGGTGCCGCTCGGTGATGTGCAGCCGCCTGGCCAGCTCCCCGACCCCGCCGTCGTCGGCCACGCCCTCGTCGATGAGCCGGAGCGCCCGGCCGATCAGGTCGCCCCGGTGGTCCCAGCCGGGGTCGCCGGGGCTGAGCTCGGGCCGGCAGCGCTTGCAGGGCCGGAACCCGGCCGCCTCGGCGGAGGCCGCGTGGCGGTAGAAGCGCACGTTGCGGGAGGCGGGGGTGCGGGCGGGGCAGATCGGCCGGCAGTAGATGTGCGTGGAGGTGACCGCCGTGTAGAACCGCCCGTCGAACCGGGCGTCCCTCGCGGTCACCGCGCGGTAACAGGAATCGAAGTCAAGCTCTCTCACGGACACACTGACGACGTTAGCCGCAGCGCATTCCGGGCGACTGGCGGGAATCGGACGCGACCGTCAGGCGCCCGGTCACTTGGAGGAGACGCCGACTCCGATCTCGAATTCCCGGTAGACGCGGGCCCAGAAACCGTCGCGGAGCCAGACCCTGGCCTCGGGGTAGGGGCGCAGGGAGTGGCCGAGCTCCTTCTCCGCCTCGATGAGGAGCTCGGTGTCGATGACCGTGGGGAGGATCGGGCCGGGGAGCAGGTCGCGGATGTTGTCGCGGCCGCGGGTGAGGATCCACTTCTGGGCCACGTGCTCGCCGACCTCCTCGACCCGGGGGCGGCTGGGGCCGAGCTTGGCGATCTGGCCGACGGGCGCCTTGGGCTTGACCGCGGCGGGGGTGCGGGCGGCGAAGACCTGGGCGGGTGAGGGGGCCACCGGGGCGGCGGGGACGGGGACGGGGACCGGGGTGCGGCTGAAGAAGGAGCGGAGGAAGTCGGCGGTGATGATCTCGACGGTGTCGGACTCCCAGACGAGGCGCTCGGCCTGGTTGGTGCCGTAGGGCGGCTCGACGCCCCACAGGTGGATCCGGACCCCGTAGGCCTGGGCGGCCTCGACGGCGGGGACCATGTCCTCGTCCCCGGCCAGCAGGATCGTGTCGCTCACCGCGTGATGCCTGGCCAGCGCCTCCAGGTCGCTCCTGATCTGCGCGTCCACACCCTTCTGCTGGCCCCGCGCGTTGAGGTTGCCCAGGCGCACCTTGACCCAGGGGAGCTGGGCGATGACACGCTGGTCCACGGTCGGCACCCGGTCGCGCGCGGCGTCGTACCAGTAGATCCTCAGCAGCTCGCCGTGAATGCGGGTTTCGGCGTGTTTCTGCAGCGCCTGGATGAGCTCGTCAGCCGCGACGCGGTATTCTTTGCGCTCCTTGGCGCCGAGAAGCACTTCCCCCGCCGCCGCGTACAGATACCCCACGTCCACCAAGACTGCGTACTTCGCGGCGACGGGATGGGAGCTGAGGTCCAGGATGGTCATGTCGTCCTCCAGGCCTCGGAACTAGCTGATCGGCTGACTATATGCGCCCATTTCTTAGATAGTCCCAACTCTCGCGCAACTTGACACCCCGTTCTTGGGATCTATCTCGGCAGTCCGCTTGATCTCCATGCGCCTTGTCCGATCGGAAGAGGTTTTCGCATGCGATGTGTGGGATTACGCCAGGTTCCGGCCTTCCGTACGGCTTTCGGCGCCGGATCCGCCTGTGACGCGAGCGCGATCACCAGTGCGGCGATCTCCTCTTGCGTCGCGTCCCCACGGACGATCCTCAGGTGCGTCATAGCGGGATGTTCCCATGCTTCTTCGGGGGCAGGCTCGTGCGCTTGTTGCGCAGGGCGCGCAGTGCCCTGACGATCTGGACTCGGGTCTCGGACGGGCGGATCACGGCGTCCACATACCCACGTTCGGCCGCGAGATACGGGTTGGCGAGCGTGTCTTCGTACTCGGTGACGAGCCGGGCCCGCTGGGCGTCGGGATCGTCGGCCGCGGCCAGCTCCCGCCGGTAGAGGATGTTGACCGCGCCCTGCGCGCCCATCACCGCGATCTGCGCGGTCGGCCAGGCCAGATTGACGTCGGCGCCCAGGTGCTTGGAGCCCATGACGTCGTAGGCCCCGCCGTACGCCTTGCGGGTGATCACCGTGACCAGCGGCACGGTCGCCTCGGCGTAGGCGTAGAGCAGCTTGGCGCCGCGGCGGATGATTCCGTTCCACTCCTGGTCGGTGCCCGGAAGGAAGCCGGGAACGTCCACGAATGTCAGCACCGGAATGTTAAAGGCGTCGCACGTCCGGACGAATCTCGCGGCTTTCTCCGAAGCGGCGATGTCCAGCGTCCCGGCGAAACTCAGCGGCTGGTTGGCCACGACCCCCACGGAACGCCCTTCGACCCGACCGAAACCCACGACGATGTTGGGCGCGAATTGCGCGTGCACCTCAAGGAATTCGGCGTCGTCGAGGACGTGCCCGATGACCGTGTGCATGTCGTAGGGCTGGTTCGCCGAATCCGGGATCAGCGTGTCGAGCTCGCGGTCCTCGTCGGTGGTGGAAAGGACCGGATCCACGTCGAAGGCCGGAGCCTCGTCCAGGTTGTTGGAGGGCAGGTAGGACAGCAGCGCCCTGGCGAACTCCAGACAGTCGGCCTCGTCGGCGGCCTCGTAGTGGGCCACGCCCGACCTGGAATTGTGCGTGTGCGCGCCGCCGAGCTCCTCGAACGTCACCTCCTCGCCGGTGACCGTCTTGATGACGTCGGGGCCCGTGATGAACATGTGCGACTTCTCCGACACCATCAGCACGAAGTCGGTGAGCGCGGGCGAGTAGACGGCGCCGCCCGCGCACGGGCCCATGATCAGTGAGATCTGCGGGATCACCCCGGAGGCGTGCACGTTCCGCTTGAAGATCTCGGCGTACAGGCCCAGGGAGACGACGCCCTCCTGGATGCGCGCCCCGCCGGAGTCGTTGATGCCGATCACCGGGCAGCCGGTCTTCAGCGCGTGGTCCATCACCTTGACGATCTTCTCGCCGAAGACCTCGCCCAGCGATCCGCCGAACACCGTGAAGTCCTGGGCGAACACCGCCACCGGACGGCCGTCGACCGTGCCGTAGCCGGTCACCACGCCGTCGCCGTACGGGCGCTCGCGCTCCAGGCCGAAACTCGTGGACCGGTGTCTGGCCAGCTCGTCGAACTCCACGAAACTGTCGTCGTCCAGCAGCTCCAGCACCCGCTCCCGGGCGGTCATCTTGCCCTTGGCGTGCTGCTTGTCCACCGCGCGCGCGGAGCCGGCGTGAGCCGCCTCGTCCAGGCGCCGTTCCAGGTCGGCGAGTTTGCCGGCCGTGGTGTGAATGTCGATCCCGGCGGCCACCGGCTCAGCGCTCATCGGGTTCTTCCACTCCTATCCGCTCCACACGGTCTCCGGGTGATCCCGCTCAGGGTGATCCCGGCGGGTGCGGCACGCCGTCTCCGGCACCGCACTCCGTCCGGCGCGCCGGTCGCGCCCCGGCACCCGCCCATCCTCAGCAGGGTAACCGTTTCCTGACACGGCGAACTATCGGGGGCGGCCGTTCGTTGCCCGGCCGGAGACCTGATCCTCAAAATCGGAAATTCTGCCAAAGTGGGTGTCATGACCGACATAGCCGACGCGGTACGCACGCAGCAGCTCTTCAAGAGATTCGGGCAGCAGGTGGCCGTGGGCGGTGTCGACCTCATCGTGCCGCGTGGCAGTTTCGCCGGTCTGGTCGGTCCCAACGGCGCGGGCAAGACCACCACGCTCAGCATGGTCACCGGCCTGCTCCGCCCGGACGGCGGCGCCGTCCACATCGACGGCCTCGACGTCTGGCGCGACCCGGTCCCCGTCAAGGGCCGCATCGGCGTGCTCCCCGAGGGCCTGCGCCTGTTCGAGCGGCTGTCCGGCCGGGAGCTGCTCTCCTACAACGGCCAGCTCCGGGGCATCCCCAAGGCCGAGGTGGAGCAGCGGGCCGAGGAGCTGCTGCGGGTCATGGACCTGGCGGAGTCGGCCGACAAGCTCGTCGTCGACTACTCGACCGGCATGCGCAAGAAGATCGGTCTGGCCGCCGCGCTGCTGCACAACCCCAGGGTGCTCTTCCTGGACGAGCCGTTCGAGGGCGTCGACCCGGTCAGCGCCAACACGCTGGTCGAGGTGCTCCGGCGCTACACCGCCTCCGGCTCGACCGTCGTCTTCTCCAGCCACGTGATGGAGCTCGTCGAGCGTCTGTGCGACTGGGTCTCGGTGATGAACCGCGGCCAGATCGTCGCCCAGGGCCCGCTGGACCAGGTCCGCGCGGGGCGCAGCCTCAACGAGGCGTTCCTCGGGCTGGTCGGCGTCCGCGGCGACGACGGCGGTGGCGGAGGGGAGGGCCTGTCATGGCTGGGCGCGACCTCGGCATGAGCGCGGTGGACACCCCCGCCCGGGTGGGGCCCGCGGTCTTCGTCCGGCTCAAGCTCCGGCTGGTCGCCGGGAACCTGCGCGGCAGCACCGAGCGGCTGCTCGGATTCGTCTTCACCGTGATCGCCGCGCTCACCGTGGCGACTCTCGGGTTCCTCGGGACGAGCATGCTCCGCTTCGCGCCCGCCGACATCGCGGCGGACGTCGTGACCGTGCTGTTCACCGTCCTCCTGACGGGCTGGGTGATCGTCCCGCTGCTGGCGTTCGGCCTGGACGACACGCTCGACCCGTCCCGGCTGTCGCTGTTCCCGCTGCGGACCGGCCAGCTCGCCGCCGGCATGTTCGCCGCCTCGGTCACCGGGGTCTGGCCGATCGCCACGCTGGTCGTCACGGCCGGGGCGGTCGCGGGCCTGGCCACCGGGGCCGGCGGGGTGCTCCTGGGCGCCGTCGCGGTGCTGCTGCAGTTCGCGCTCTGCATCGTCACCTCGCGGCTGGTCACCACCTCCCTGTCCGGCATCCTGCGCACCCGCCGGGGCCGGGACGTGCTCGCCGTCTCGGTGATCTTCTTCATCCTGGCCGCGCAGCTCCCCAACCTGCTGCTCAACGGCGGCCTGGCGGGCGACCCGGCCGGGATGCTGCGCGAGGTCGCCTCGGTGCTCCGCTGGACCCCGCCCGGCATGGCGGCGCACGCCATCACCGACGGCGGCGCCGTGGCGGCCGGCGAGCTGGTCTTCCTCGCGGTCCTGGTCGTCGTGATCGGCCGGCTCTGGATCGCGGCGCTCCGCCGGGCGCTGGTGACGACCGACGCCTCCACCGAGGCCGCCTCGGTCCGCAACTCCAGGGGCCTGCTGGCGCGCGTCCTGCCCGACGGGCCGCTCGCCGCGGTCGCCACCAAGGAGCTCAAGTACGCCCGCCGTGACCCCCGGGGCCGGGTCGGCTGGTTCGCCGCCATCGCGGTCACCGGCATCATGTCCTTCTCCCTGACCCGCGGTGACGGGTCCGGGCCGACCGGCATGGCCATGGCGATCGCCCCCGCCTGCCTCGGCGCGGTGATGATCGGCCTGCAGACGTCCAACTCCTTCGGCATCGACGGCCGCTCGCTGTGGATGAACTCCATGATCTACGGCACCGGCCGGGACTGGCGGGCCGACCTCGCCGGGCGGCACCTGGCCGTCGTGACGATCGCGGCCCCGACGCTGGCCGTGCTGGCCGTGGTCGCCGCCGTCCTCGCCGGAGACCTCCGGTGGGCCGTCCCGGCCGCGCTCACCGCGTGGGGCGTCCTCGGCGTCGGGCTCGGGGTGGGGGCCATGACGAGCGTGCTCCTGCCGTACACGGTGCCCGAGCGGCTCAACGCCTTCACCGGCGCCGCGCCCGGACAGGGCGGCGTCGCCTTCGCCGCCTCCTTCGGCGCGATGATCGGCAGCAGCCTGCTGGCGCTGCCGGTCGCGCTGCCGGTCCTGCTCGGCCTCACCTGGGTCAGCGCTCTGGCCCTGCCGTACGGCCTGCTGATCTCCTGGGGCGGCCGCCGGATCGCCGGTGACCTCGGGTTCCGGCGATATCCCGAGATCCTGGCGGCGACCTCGCAGCCGAGCTGAATGGTCTAGTCCAATAGGTGAGACCAGTCTCCGCCGGAGAAAACGGACTGGCTACGCTGGCAAACATGTCCGCAATCGCGCACCAGCAGGCAGAACGTTCTTCCGCCGTCACCGAGATGCCCGACGCGCTGCGCGCGGACGTGCGGCTGCTCGGCGAGCTCCTGGGGCAGGTGATCGCCGAGTACGGCGGCGATGATCTGCTCGCCGATGTCGAACGTCTACGCAAGGCCGTCATCGCGGCCCGTCGCGGGAAGGTCTCGGTCGACGAGATCACCGCGATGGTCGCCGAGTGGCCCGTCGATCGGGCGGTGCAGATCGCCCGGGCGTTCACCTGTTACTTCCATCTGGCGAACCTGGCCGAGGAGCACTTCCGCATCCGCACGCTCCGGATCCGCGACACCGGCGAGGAGCCGCTGCCCGAGTCCCTGGCGCAGGCCGTCCAGGAGCTCGGCGGCGAGCGCGTCGGCGAGCTGGTGGAGGGGCTGCGGCTGCACCCGGTGCTGACCGCGCACCCGACCGAGGCCCGCAGGCGCGCGGTGGTCACCGCGATCCAGCGCATCAGCGACCAGCTCGCCGCCTACAACAGCCCCGAGCGGGGCGCCGCCGAGCGGGCCGAGACCCGGCGGCGGCTGCTGGAGGAGATCGACCTGCTCTGGCGGACCTCCCAGCTCAGGTCGACCAAGCTCGACCCGCTGGACGAGGTCCGCACCGCCATGGCGGCCTTCGACGAGACCCTGTTCCGGGTGGTGCCGATGGTCTACCGCTCGCTGGACGCCGCGCTCGGCGAGGGCACCGGCACCCGCGAGCCGCTGGCCCGCCCCTTCATCCGCTACGGGAGCTGGATCGGCGGCGACCGCGACGGCAATCCCAACGTCACCGCCAAGGTGACCAGGGACGCCGTGCTCATCCAGGCCGAGCACGTGCTGATCGCCCTGGAGAACGCCACCCACCGGATCGCCCGGACCCTCACGCTGACCACCGGCTACACCCCTGCCTCGGCGGAGCTGCGCGCCGCGCTCGCCGCCGCCGAGAACGACCATCCCGACCTGGTCTCGGAGATGGCCACCCGCTCCCCGCAGGAGCCGCACCGGCAGTGGCTGCTGTTCGTCGCCGCCCGGATCGCGGCCACCCGGCAGCGCGGCCTCGACCTGGCCTACCGCTCGCCCGAGGAGCTCCTGGCCGACCTGCGGACCGCCCAGGCGTCGCTGGTCGCGGCCGGGGCGAGGCGGCAGGCGTACGGCGAGCTGCAGCACCTGATCTGGCAGGTGGAGACGTTCGGCTTCCACCTGGCCGAGCTGGAGGTGCGCCAGCACTCGCAGGTCCACGCCGCCGCGCTGGCCGAGCTCGCCGAGGGGCGGACCTCCGAGCGCACCGACGAGGTGCTGGCCACCATCCGCACGATCGGCTGGATCCAGGAGCGCTACGGCGTGACCGCCTGCTCCCGCTACGTCGTCTCCTTCACCCGCTCGGCCGACGACATCGCCGCGGTCTACGCGCTGGCCGAGCACGCGCTCGGCGACAAGGCGCCGCAGCTCGACGTGGTCCCGCTGTTCGAGTCGGGCGCCGACCTGGCCAACGCCCCCTCGGTGCTGTCGGGGATGCTGGAGATCCCCGGCATCCAGGCCCGTCTGGCCGCCGCCGGCCGGCGCCTGGAGGTCATGCTCGGCTACTCCGACTCCGCCAAGGAGCTCGGCCCGGCCGCCGCGACCCTGAAGCTGTACGAGGCGCAGGAGGCGCTGGCCGCGTGGGCCGCCGAGCACGAGGTGCGGCTGACGCTGTTCCACGGCCGGGGCGGCGCGCTGGGCCGGGGCGGCGGACCGGCCAACCGGGCCGTGCTCGCCCAGGCCCCGGGCTCGGTCGGCGGCCGTTTCAAGGTGACCGAGCAGGGCGAGGTCATCTTCGCCCGCTACGGCCACGCCGCCATCGCCCGCCGCCACATGGAGCAGGTCACCTCGGCGGTGCTGCTGGCCTCCACCCCGTCCATCGAGGCCCGTACGGCCGAGGCCGCCGGGCGCTTCCGGGGGGTCGCCGAGCAGGTCGCCTCCGCCTCGGAGAAGGCCTACCGGTCGCTGACCGAGGCGCCCGGCTTCCCCGAGTGGTTCTCCCTGGTCAGTCCGTTGGAGGAGATCGGCTCGCTCCGGCTGGGCTCCCGCCCCGCCAGGCGCGGCCTCGGGGCGCCCCGCTCCCTCGACGACCTGCGGGCCATCCCGTGGGTGTTCGCCTGGGCCCAGACCCGGGTCAACCTGCCCGGCTGGTACGGCCTGGGCAGCGGCCTGGAGGCGGTGATCTCCGAGTCCGGCCTGGACGAGCTGCGCGCCGCCTACCGCGAGTGGCCGCTGTTCGCCTCGCTGCTGGACAACGTGGAGATGTCGCTGGCCAAGACCGACCGTGACATCGCGGCCCGCTACCTCGCGCTGGGCGGCCGGGACGACTTCGTCGAGCAGGTCCTGCACGAGTACGACCTCACCCGCCGCCTGGTCCTGGAGATCACCGGTCACAGCCGCCTGCTGGAGAACCGCCGGGTGCTGTCGCGCGCGGTCCAGCTCCGCGACCCCTACGTGGACGCGCTCTCCCATCTCCAGCTCCGTGCCCTGTCGACGCTCCGCGCCGACGACGGGCTGTCGGAGGAGGAGCGTGAGCGGCTGTCCACGCTGTTGCTGCTGTCGGTCAACGGCGTCGCCGCCGGTCTGCAGAACACCGGATGACGGCCTGCCCGCCGCCGGGCCCCGCGGGCCCCGGAGGTACGGTGATCCGTCCCGCCCGGCCCGGCGACGTGCCGGCGGTCGAGGAGCTCGTGGCGGCGGCCTACCAGCCGTGGGCGGACCTGATCGGGATCCGCCCCAAGCCGATGGACGACGACTACGCCGCGCACGTCGCGGCCGGCCACGTCCATCTGCTGGAGGAGGACGAGCCGGGGGAGGGGATCGCCGGGCTGATCGTGCTGGTCCCCGAGGACGGCGTGCTGCTGGTGGACAACGTGGCGGTCGCCCCCGGCCGGCACGGCCGGGGGCTCGGCAGGCGCCTGCTGGCCTTCGCCGAGGACCGGGCCCGTACGGCGGGCCTGGGGGCGCTGCGGCTGTACACCAACGCCCGGATGGAGCCGAACATCGCGCTCTATCTGCGCCTGGGCTACGAGATCACCGAACGTCGCAGGTCGGGACCGCGTGATGTGGTCTTCATGGCGAAACGGCTCGACGGCTGAGCCGTCCCCGTGACGGGACGGCCCGCCGGCCTCGCCGCCGCGCTGCCGAGGCGGGAGGCGCTGAACCGGCCGGCCGGGGAGTCCGGCGGGCCGGTCGCACCGTGAGCGACGGGGCTCAGGAGAGGACCCGCTCCGGGGCCGAATAGAGGTTGAAGCGCTCCTCGCGGAGGAAGCCGACCAGCGTCATCCCGAACTCCCTGGCCAGGTCGACGGCCAGGGAGGAGGGGGCGGAGACCGCGCAGACGACCGGCACGCCCGCGGCCAGGGCCTTCTGCATGATCTCGTAGCTGCTGCGCCCGCTGACCATCAGGATGTGCCCGCCCAGCGGCAGCCTCCCGCCCATCAGGGCCCAGCCGACCAGCTTGTCCACCGCGTTGTGCCGCCCCACGTCCTCGCGGATCGCCAGGAGCTCCCCTCCGGCGGTGAACAGCCCGGCCGCGTGCAGCCCCCCGGTCTTGCCGAACACGCCCTGGCCCTCCCGCAGCCGGTGCGGCAGGCCGTACAGGGTCTCGGGAGAGATGCGCAGGTCCTCCTGGGCGGGCAGCGGGGAGCAGCGGCCGCGCAGGGCGTCGAGGCTGGCGGTGCCGCAGACGCCGCAGGCGCTCGACGTCATGAAATGCCGGTCGAGGGCGGGCAGGTCGGGCAGCCGCCCGCCGCGCAGCCGTACCGTCACCGTGTTGTAGCGCGCCTCGGGCGCCACGTCGTCGTCGGTGCAGTAGGCGATGGAGGAGACCTCCTCCGCCGCGACGAGCCCCTCGCCGTGCAGGAACCCCGCGGCCAGCTCGAAGTCGTGCCCCGGGGTCCGCATGGTGATGGCGACCGTGCGGCGGGCCGCGCCGGCCTGGATCCGGATCTCCAGGGGCTCCTCGGTGGCCAGGTCGTCACGGTGGTCGCTGACGGCCCCGGCCGACACCTGCCGGATCCGGGTCCGCGTGGTCGGCCCCGGCCTCGTGACGCCATTCATGAACGCTCCGTCCCGCTCCGCACGTGTCCCATCATCCCCCGCCCCACCTGTGCGGACAGCCGCCCTCCGGGCCACTCCTCACCCACGGTCACAGTATTCCCAGGTCATTGCCGTAATTCGGTAACAGGCGGTCGCTAAGGGAGGGAAGATGGCTAAGTGCTCGACTCGCCCTTCACCGATCTAGACCGCCCGCCGCTGTCCCAGGCGGCGCTCACCCGTGCCCTGGTCCGCCCCGGCGGCCTGTGGTCCGACATCACCGTCGTCGGCAGGACCGGTTCGACGAACGCCGACCTCGCGCAGGCCGTCCGGGACGGTGCCCGGCAGGGAGCCGTGGTCATCGCCGAGGCGCAGTTCGCCGGCCGCGGCAGGCTGGGCCGCGTCTGGAGCGCGCCGCCGCGCTCCGGCCTGACGTTCTCGATGCTGCTGCGGCCCGACCCGCCTCCCGCCGCACAGGGCTGGCTGCCGCTGCTCGTCGGCCTGGCCGTCGCCTCGGCCGTGCGCAGGATCGCCGAGGTGGACGTCCGCCTGAAATGGCCCAACGACCTGCTGATCGGGGAGCGCAAGCTCGCCGGCATCCTCGCCGAGCGGGTGGACAGCGCGGTGATCGTGGGTGTCGGGCTCAACGTGAGCGTCCGCGCCGACGAGCTGCCCGTGGAGACCGCCACCTCGCTGGCCGTCGAGGAGGCCGCCTGCGTCGACCGCGACCCGATCATCCGGGCGGTGCTGCGGGAGATCGAGGCCCACTACCGCGAGTGGTCGCAGGCCGACGGCGACGCCGACGCGTGCGGGCTGCGGGCCGCCTACCTCGGGGTCAGCGCGACGGTCGGCAGCGAGGTCAGGGTGGAGCTGCCCGGGGAGCGGGTGCTCACCGGGCTGGCCACCGGCATCGACCACTCCGGCCACCTGATCGTCCGCTCCAAGGGAGAGGAGCACACGCTGAGCGCTGGCGACGTCGTGCACGTCAGACCGCACACATCATGACGCGGGGCGGCCAGGCGTGCCACGATTTGCCCCATGGGTCTCCCTGATCACCACCTGACGGAGGGGGAACAGCGCATCCGCACGTTCCACCCTCACTGGAAGCGCCTCGTCATCCCGTTCCTCGCGCTGGTCCTCATCATCGCCGGGTCCAGTGCGGCGATCTTCCTCATGCCCGCCTTCGAGTACGACTCCTACGCGCGCATCGCGGTGGCCGTGCTCGCCGTCGGGCTGCTGACCGTGTGGTCGTTCGCGCCGTACCTGCAGTGGAAGAACACCTCCTACGTGCTCACCTCGCACCGGCTGACGATCAGCACGGGCGTGCTGAACAAGTCCAACGACGACATCCCGATGAGCAAGGTCAACACCGTCAGCGCCGACCAGACGCTGGTGGAACGGATGTTCGGCTCCGGGACGCTCAACGTCGAGTCGGCCGGCGAGCAGGGCCACATCACCCTGCGCGACATCCCCCGCATCCAGGAGGTGCGGGCCGAGCTGTTCCGGGCGCTCGACGACGCGGCCGACGGAGACCCGTGAGGGACGGCGGACCAGGTGGCGTAACCTCCTGGATTGGAGCAGGAAGATGGGCGGAGGGGAAGTGACGAGACGTCCGACGGCCGAGGAGATCGAACGCCTCTTCGTCGGCTCGTCGCCCCGCTACACCCGGGTCCAGGTGGCCGAGCTCGCCGACGTGCCGCAGGATCTCGCCGAGCGGATCTGGCGGGCCCTGGGCTTCGCCACGCTCGCCGACGACGCGGTGGCCTTCACCGACGCCGACGTGGCCGCGCTCCGGCGGGTCCGGGCGATGATCGAGGGCGGGCTGCTGGACGAGCAGACGGTCGTCCGGATGGCCAGGGCGCTGGGCCAGACGACCGCCCGGCTGGCGCAGTGGCAGGCCGAGATCATGGTCGGTGCCATGCTCGACCCGGACCAGCCGCCCTCCGACGCCGACCTGGCCGCGGTCCTGGAGACCGCGCACCGGCTGCTGCCGGACTTCGAGCGGGTGCTGGCCCATGTCTGGCGCGCCCAGCTGGCCGCCGCGGGGACCCGGCTGCTGGCCATCACCGACCTCACCGAGGAGGTCGTGCCCACCCGGTTGACCCTCGCGGTGGGCTTCGCCGACCTGGTCTCCTTCACCCAGGTCTCCCGCGAGCTGGACGAACGGGCCCTGGCCGAGCTGGTCGAGGGGTTCGAGTCGCGGGCCTCCGACGTGGTCGCCGCGCACGGGGGGCGGCTGGTCAAGACGCTCGGCGACGAGGTGCTGTTCACCGCGGCCGACCCGGGCAAGGCCGCGGTGATCGCGCTGGAGCTGGTCGAGGTCATCCGGCGCTACGGGCCCGAGGTGCGGATCGGCCTGGCCTACGGCCCGGTCCTGCCGGTGATGGGCGACGTCTTCGGGACCACCGTCAATCTGGCGGCCCGGCTGACGGCCATCGCCCGGCCGGGCACGATCGTCGTCGACGGCGAGCTGGCCGAGGCCGTCGCGGAGGTGCCCGGCATCGAGGCGCACCGCATCCGGCGCCGGCCCGCCCGCGGCCTCGGGGTGGTCCAGCCGTACGTGCTCCGCAGGGCCTGATAGGCATGGACGTGGGGGCGCGTCCGTGAAGACGCTGTTCCACCGGTAACCGAGTTCGAAGATTTCGAAGATGAGGTGCAGGACATGCCGTACACCGTGCAAGGAGTGGTCGCGCGTGGCAAGGGTGAGCCCGTCTCCCTGGAGACGGTCCACGTGCCCGACCCCGGTCCCGGCGAGGCGGTGGTGACCGTTCAGGCCTGTGGCGTCTGCCACACGGACCTGCACTACCGCGAGGGCGGGATCAACGACGACTTCCCGTTCCTGCTCGGCCACGAGGCCGCCGGAGTGGTCGAGGCCGTCGGCGAGGGGGTCACCGACGTGGCCCCCGGCGACTACGTGATCCTGAACTGGCGGGCGGTCTGCGGCGACTGCCGCGCCTGCCGGCGTGGCCGTCCGTGGTACTGCTTCAACACCCACAACGCCACCCAGCGGATGACCCTGGCGGACGGCACACCGCTCAGCCCGGCCCTGGGCATCGGCGCCTTCATCGAGAAGACCCTGGTGGCCGCCGGGCAGTGCACCAAGGTGAACCCCGCGGCGCCGGCGACGGTGGCGGGCCTGCTCGGCTGCGGCGTGATGGCGGGCATCGGCGCGGCCATCAACACCGGCGGCGTGACCCGCGGCGACAGCGTGGCCGTCATCGGCTGCGGCGGCGTCGGCGGCGCGGCGGTCCACGGCTCCTGGCTGGCGGGCGCCACGAAGATCATCGCGGTCGACGTGGACGACCGCAAGCTCGCCTGGGCCAAGGACTTCGGCGCCACGCACACGGTCAACTCCCGCACCACCGACGCGGTGGAGGCGATCAGGGAGATCACCGACGGCAACGGCGCGGACGTGGTGATCGAGGCGGTCGGCCGTCCGGAGACCTACAAGCAGGCCTTCTACGCCCGTGACCTGGCCGGGACCGTGGTCCTGGTGGGCGTGCCCACCCCCGAGATGACGGTGGAGCTGCCGCTGCTGGACGTCTTCGGCCGCGGCGGGGCGCTGAAGTCGTCCTGGTACGGCGACTGCCTGCCCAGCCGTGACTTCCCCATGCTCATCGACCTCTACCTCCAGGGACGGCTGAACCTGGAGGGCTTCGTCTCCGAGACGGTCGGCCTCGGTGACGTGGAGGAGGCCTTCGCCAAGATGCAGCGCGGCGAGGTGCTCCGTTCGGTGGTGGTCCTGTGATCGACAAGATCGTCACTTCGGGCACGTTCTCGCTGGACGGCGGGACGTGGGAGGTCGACAACAACGTCTGGCTGGTCGGCTCCGACAGCGAGGTCGTCGTCATCGACGCGGCGCACGACGCCGACGCCATCGTCGGGGGGATCGGCGGCCGTGAGGTCACGGCGATCGTCTGCACCCACGGGCACAACGACCACATCAACGCCGCGGCCGATCTCGCCGCGCGGGTGGGCGCGCCGATCCTGCTCCACCCGGCCGACCAGGTGCTGTGGGAGATGGTCTACGGCGACATGCCGTACACGCCGCTGAAGGACGGCCAGGTGCTCTCGGCGGGCGGTGTGGAGCTCACCGTGCTGCACACGCCCGGCCACGCGCCGGGCGCGGTCTGCCTGCACGCCCCCGGGGCCGGCGCGGTCTTCACCGGCGACACGCTGTTCAAGGGCGGCCCCGGCGCGACGGGCAGGTCCTTCTCCTCCTTCGAGACGATCATCGACTCGATCCGGAGGCGGCTGCTGACCCTGCCGGAGGACACCGCCGTGCACACCGGCCACGGCGACTCCACCACGATCGGCGCGGAGGCCCCGCACCTGGAGGAGTGGCTGGCCAGAGGGCACTGACGCCGCTGTCACGCCGCCCGGCCGCCGATGACCCGACGGGGCCGGGCGGCGCGGCGCGGCGTGGCCGGTGACGTGGCGGGGGAGCGTACCCCCATATGTCGTACGTGGCGGGAGAGTGCGCCCTATATGTCGTACGTGGCGGGGAGTGCGCCTTATGTGTCGCACAGCACATAGGCAAGCCTTACCGAATGAGTTACATTAGGTGTGCCTAACCTACTTACGCTCCACGAGAGGCCCGTCCCCCGCCATGTATGTATGTGTCTGCCGCGCGGTTACCGAGAACGAGGTGCATGACTGCATCGCGGGCGGTGCGAAGAGCGCGCGCCAGGTCCGCGACATCACCGGTGCCGGTGGCGACTGCGCTTCATGCGTGCGGAAGATCTGTGCGATCCTGAAGCGGTCTGAAGATCTGATGCCGACCGCATAGCACGAGGAGCCCGCCATGCAGGGCGACAAGAAAATCATCGAACTGCTCAACGAACAGCTCACAGCCGAGCTGACGGCCATCAACCAGTACTTCCTGCACGCCAAGATGCAGGAGAACTGGGGATACACCAGACTCGCGAAATACACCCGCGAAGAGTCCATGGACGAGATGCGCCACGCCGAGAAGCTGACGGACCGCATCCTTTTTCTCGAGGGTCTGCCCAATTACCAGAAGCTGGGCATCCTGCACATCGGCCAGACCGTCCAGGAGCAGCTCCGCGCCGACCTGAACATCGAGCTGGAGGTCGTCACCCGGCTCCGCCCCGCCATCATCCTGATGCGCGAGAAGGGCGACCACACCTCGGCCCGCCTCTTCGAGGAGATCCTCCAGGACGAGGAGCACCACATCGACTACCTGGAGACCGAGCTGGGGCTCATCGAGAGCCTCGGCGAGCAGCTCTATCTGGCCCGCTACGCCGAGCCGCCGTCGGCTTCCTGAGCCGATCGCCCGAACACGCCCGCCGCATCCTTTACGGCTGGGCGTGTTCTGTTTTGTCGGGGAGGTCATTGGCGGTCCTGTCCTTTCCAGGCCCTTACGAGGCGGGAGCAGTACCGCGCGGCCCTGAACCGTTGCGGGACGACTATCCGGGATTTATCAGTGTTTGCCCAGGTCAATGGATAGGTCAATGACGAGTCAAACCGCGCGCTGTGCCCGGGAAACGATCCCCTAAGGTCCTACGATCGCAACATGACCTGTGTACTTCTCGCCGAGGATGACACCTCGATCTCCGAGCCATTGGCGCGTGCGCTACGCCGCGAGGGCTACCAAGTTGAGGTGAGCCCCGACGGCCCGCAGGCCCTGGAACGGGCACTGTCGGGTGGCATCGACTTGATAGTTCTTGACTTGGGCCTGCCCGAGATGGACGGCCTCGAAGTGGCCAGGCGCATCCGCGCGGAGGGCCACGGCACGCCCGTGCTCATCCTCACGGCCCGGGTCGACGAGGTGGACACCGTGGTGGGCCTCGACGCCGGGGCCGACGACTACGTCACCAAACCGTTCCGCCTGGCGGAGCTCCTGGCCCGGGTCCGCGCCCTCCTGCGGCGCGGCACCTCCGAGACACCCGTGGTGCAGGGCGTGCGCATCGACGCCGACTCACGTCGCGCCTGGATGGGCGACAAGGAGCTGCACCTGACGACCAAGGAATTCGACCTGCTGCGCGTCCTCGTCCGCGACGCCGGCAAGGTGGTAACCCGCGAGCAGATCATGCGCGAGGTGTGGGACACCAACTGGTGGGGTTCCACCAAGACCCTCGACATGCACATCTCGTGGCTGCGTCGCAAGCTGGGCGACGACGCCGCCAAGCCCCGTTACATCACGACGGTCCGAGGGGTCGGCTTCCGGTTCGAACGCGAGTAGGTGATGCGTCGTCGACTACTCTCCTCCACCTTGCTCGTCGCGGTCATCGGGGTGCTCCTGCTCGGCATCCCCCTGGGCGTGGCGGTCAACCGGCTGATCGAGGAAGAAGCGACCCAGGAACTCTCCTCCCAGGCCAAAAGCCTGCTGGGGGAGGTGGAGTATGCCCGCATCCAGGATCAGCCCATCGACCCCGAGCAGCTCAAGCGCAAATACCCTGACCGTTACATACAAATCTACGCAAAAGGGACACCTCCCCAGGTGATCACGGTGAGCGACGAGCCACCGGAGAGCCACAAGATGACCCAGGACGCCCAGTCGGAGAACGGGGTGTACGTCGCGGTCAGCCGGGACAAGACGGAGGTGGAGCGCGAGATCCGGGCGTGGCTGCTGCTCATCCTGGCGCTCGCCGCGGCGGCTCTCGCGGTGGCGGTGGGGCTCGCCATCGTGCAGTCACGCCGTCTGACGCTCCCGCTCAGCGACCTGGCGATGATCGCTGAGCGGCTCGGTTCCGGGGACGCGAGGCCGAGCAAGCACCGCTACGGCATCCAGGAGCTCGACCGGGTGGCCGAGGTGCTGGACCGCAGCGCGACCCGGATCTCCGACCTGCTGGCCAGGGAGCGGGAGTTCGCGACCGACGCCTCGCACCAGCTCCGCACCCCGCTCACCGGGTTGACCATGCGGCTGGAGGAGATCGTGGCCGCCGCGCACGAGCCCGGCGTCGTCAAGGAGGAGGGCGAGGCCGCCATCGTGCAGGCCGAGCGGCTCACCGCGGTGATCGACGAACTGCTGGCCGCGGCCCGGCGGCAGCGGCACGCCCAGGCCGAGGTCGTCGAGCTCGACGACCTGCTGGACCAGCAGTTCATCGAGTGGGGCCCGGCCTTCCGCAGGGTCGGGCGGCAGCTCAAGCTGTCCGGCACGCGCGGGCTTCAGGCGGTGGGCACCAGCGGCGGCATCAGCCAGGTGATCTCCACCCTCCTCGAGAACTCGCTGGAGCACGGCGACGGCACGGTGACGCTGACCACCAGCGACAAGGACAGGTCCATCGTGATCGAGATCGCCGACGAGGGGCAGGGCATCCCCGATGACCTCGCCCCCCGGGTCTTCGAGCGCAACGTGAGCGGGGCGGGCGGCACCGGGCTGGGGCTGACCCTCGCGCGGGCGCTGGCCGCCGCCGACGGCGGCCGCCTTGAGCTGGTACGGCCGCGCCCGGCGGCCTTCGCGCTGTTCCTGCGGCAGGTCGGCGACACCGGCAGGACCCGGGTGGTCAGCGGACCGGCGTGACCTGGCGGACCGGCGTGGTCAGCGGACCGGCGTGACCTGGCGGCCGGTGCGGGCCGGCGTGAGCCGGCGGGCGGTCGGTCAGCGGGTCCGCGTGGGCTCGTTGGGGAGCTCCTTCGGCACGTCTTCGGTGGCCGACAGGAAGACCCACTTCTTGTAGGACCAGAACCGGAACAGGGTCCCCAGGCCGATGCCGATCAGGTTGGCGATGTTGATGCTCAGCGGGTCGGTCAGCTCCAGGGTGTAGCGGGCGAAGCCGATGCACAGCAGCCCGATCAGCAGGGCGACCCCGTTGAGCAGGAAGAACAGGAAGTATTCCCGGGCGAGCCCGCTCTGCTCCCGGTGCCGGTAGGTCCAGTGGCGGTTGCCGAAGTAGGCGAAGGTGGTCGCGACCACCGTGGCGATCACCTTCGAGGTCAGGGTCCCCCAGTGCAGGCCGTACTGGAGCAGGTTGAAGCCTCCGGTGTCGATGACGAAGGCGATCGCTCCGATGGTCCCGAACTTCGACAGCTCGCGGACCAGGTCGGCGAACCGCTCGTAGGCACGTCGCAGAAACTGCACGTCTCCTGCACGGTCCTTTCCAGGGTTGGCTGTGGATCCGCCACTCGGGAGGACCTTGGACATTCTCCTGCCAGGCTACCGGTGCAGCCCCGCCTTCCGCCCGCCGCTGACCGGCTGTTGTGCATAGCAGTCAGCTAAGAATATTTCAACATTTATCGCGCGTTAGCCCGATAAATCGGGGCATCTGACGTTACTCTGATCCGGTAGATCACAGGGAGACTTCGGGGGGAGTCGATGCCCTGCGATCGGTCAGACGGATCGCCGCCCGCGACGGCCACGACCACGGGACCACTCCTTGCCCCGCCGCCTGCTCGTCCTGCTCCTCGGCCTGTGCGTGACGGCCGGCTGCGGCGCGACGGCCGGTGGGGGGAGCACACCCCGTGAGGCGGGGCCGCCGCCCGAGGCGTCCGCCCGCGCGGTCGAGCCCGCCGAGGCCGCCCGGGCCTTCGAGCTGCTGGACCGGCTCGACCGGGCCTGGCGAGAGCGGGACTGCCCGGCGATCGAGGAGCTCACCACCTGGGCGGAGAATACGCTGGGCGGCCGTGCCTGCGAGGCGACCCGGAACGGCCGCCCAGCTCCCGCCAGGAAGAGATACACCGACGCGGAGTTCTTCCTGCCGGCCACGGCCGGCGCCGACCGCTGGTTCGTCGCGCTGGCCCGCAGGCCCGTCCCGGCCTACTTCCTGTTCGTCCACGGGGGCGACGACTGGAGGCTCGCCGCCGGCCCCATCCCGGTGCGGGGCAAGCCGCGCGAGCCGGCCGGGGGCGCGGTGCCCGCCGACGATCCCGGCACCGGGGTCGAGGCGCGCCTGGCGCCGCAGCGCTACCTGACCTACCTGACCGACCCCGCCGGGGTGAGCGGGGTGACCTTCCCCAAGAAGGACGCCGCCAGGGAGCTGTTCGACGAGCTGGTCCAGCGGCCCCGGAAGGTACGGCCCGACCGGCTCGCCTCCGACGTCCGGCTGCTCGTCGGACCGGAGCGCGCGCTGCTGCTGCCCGGCGGGGGCGCGCTCGTCATCCACGCCCTGGAGATCGAACACCGGCAGCGGGCCGGGCCGGGCCGTACCTCGCTGAGGCACCCGATCTACGGCGAGGAGGTGCTGCGCGGGTTCACCGGGAAGGGCCGGGCCGCCGGGCTGACCGGCACCGAGATCGTGCTCCTGGTCACCGAGGTGGGCGGCGGAGCCAAGCTGTCCACCGTCGCCGCGCGCAGCTCCCTCGCCGACCTCACCACCGGCTGACCTCCGCCTTCCGGGGGGCCGGTAAACTCAACCGCCGTGAGCAGCCCTTCTTTGGCCGGTCCCCTCGGACCCGTCGTCGGCATGATCGGAGCGGGCCAGCTGGCCCGCATGACCCAGCAGGCGGCCATCGCCCTCGGGGTGGAACTGCGGGTGCTGGCAAACTCGCCGGACGAGAGCGCCGCCCGCGTGATCGCCGACGTGCGCCTGGGCGACTACCGCAACCTGGCGGACCTGCGCGACTTCGCCAAGGGGTGCGACGCGGTCACCTTCGACCACGAGCACGTGCCCACCGAGCACATCCGCGCGCTGGCCGCGGACGGCCTCGCCGTACACCCCGGTGCCGACGCGCTCGTGCACGCCCAGGACAAGGCCGTGATGCGCGAGCGGCTGACCGCGATCGGCGCCCCCTGCCCGCCCTGGCGGCGGATCGCCACGGCCGCCGACGTCGAGGAGTTCGCCGGGGAGAACGGCTGGCCGGTCGTGCTCAAGGCCGTGCGCGGCGGCTACGACGGGCGCGGCGTCTGGGTCTGCCGGTCCGCGGCGGACGCGGCGGAGGTCCTGGCGAGCGGGGTGCCGCTGATGGCCGAGGCGTTCGTGCCCTTCGAGCGGGAGCTGGCCGTCCTGGTCGCCCGGTCGCCGCACGGGCAGGGCGTCAGCTACCCGGTCGTGGAGACCGTCCAGCGCGACGGCATCTGCGTCGAGGTGCTCGCCCCCGCGCCGGGGCTCGACCCCGAGCAGGCCGCGGTGGCCCAGCGGATCGCCCTGACGATAGCCAACGAGCTGGGCGTCAGCGGGCTGCTGGCCGTGGAGATGTTCGCCACCGCCTCCGGGCTGGTGGTCAACGAGCTGGCCATGCGTCCCCACAACAGCGGGCACTGGACCATCGACGGCTCCCGCACCTCCCAGTTCGAGCAGCACCTGCGCGCCGTGCTCGACCTGCCGCTCGGCTCGCCCGCGCAGACCGCGCCGGTCGTGGTGATGGCCAACCTCCTGGGCGGCGACGACCCCGACATCTTCTCCCGCTACGAGCACGTGATGGCGCACGACCCGGGGATCAAGATCCACTTCTACGGCAAGGAAGTACGGCCCGGCCGTAAGATCGGCCACGTCACCGCCCTGGGCACCGACCTGGAGGAGGTCCGGGCCCGGGCCCGGCACGCCGCCGTCTACCTCACCGAGGGCGTATACACGTGAGCGGGCGGGTCCACCGGCACGACACCACTGCGGACGCGGCCCGTGCGCCGCGAGGCGAGGAGAAGGCATGACCACCGTCGGCATCGTCATGGGCAGCGACTCCGACTGGCCGGTGATGAAACTCGCCGCCGAGGCGCTGGCCGAGTTCGGGGTCGCGTTCGAGGCGGACGTGGTCTCGGCGCACCGCATGCCCGAGGAGATGATCGCCTACGGCGCGCAGGCGGCCGGGCGCGGTCTGAAGGTGATCATCGCGGGGGCCGGGGGAGCCGCTCACCTGCCCGGCATGCTCGCCTCGGTGACCCCGCTGCCGGTGATCGGCGTCCCCGTGCCGCTGAAGTATCTCGACGGCATGGACTCCCTGCTGTCGATCGTCCAGATGCCCGCCGGGGTCCCGGTCGCGACCGTCGCCGTCGGCGGCGCCCGCAACGCGGGCCTGCTGGCCGTACGCATCCTCGCCGCCGCCGACGAGAACCTGCGGACCCGGATGGAGGAGTTCCAGGTCTCCCTCAAGGAGCAGGCCCACGCCAAGGGCGCCAGGCTCCGCGCCGAGGCCGCCGGTCTCGGCGCCTGAGCCGTACGGCCTCCGGGCGGCGGGACCTCCGGAGCACGCCGGGCGGTGGTGAGGGACTTCCGGAGCGCGCCGGGCGGCGGTGAGGGACCTCCGGTCGGCGTGTGGCGGCGCCGCCGCCCTTCCCCTCTCCAGCGGAGGGGGGAGCCATCGGTCCCGGAAGCTACTCGCCCGCGCCGGGATGTACGGCGGGTCCAGCGGTCCTCAGCATGAAGGCATATTCCTATGCATATCTGATTCAGTTCTAGGCATACATGGGAGGCGCCCGGTGAGCTGGACGATGATCGACCTGGATGACGACCTGCTGGCCGAGGTGGCCAAGGCGTTGGGAACCGGCACGAAGAAGGAGACGGTCAACACCGCCCTGCGCGAAGTTCTGGAGAATCGGCGCCGGGCGTTGGCGCTGGCTCGGCTGCGCGGCGCCGCCGCCGAGGGCGCCTTCGACCTGGAGATCTTCGAGGAGAAGCGGAACTACCGGCGGTGAGCGCCTCGCAGTTCCTCATAGACACCAGCGCCCTGGCTCGGCTCATGCGCGGTGAGGCCGGGACCTATGGCTGGGACCAAGCTGTCGCGGCAGGGTTGGTCGCCGTCTGCCCCATCACCGAGCTCGAGTATTTCTGCAGCGCGCGGTCACCGGCGGACCGTGAGCGGGGGATCGAGGACATGCGGGAACTGCTCGGATGGGTGCCTGTCGACGACCGCGCCTGGCAGGTCCAGGGTCTGCTCACGGCGAAGGGGCAGCATCGGGGCGCGGGGCCGGTGGACCTGGTGGTGGCGGCGACGGCGGAGTTGCGGGGGCTCACGTTGTTGCACCGTGACCATGATTTCGACCGTGTCGCCGCGGTCACCGGTCAGCCGCTCCAGTGGTATGGCCCCGGGGCGGGGAAATAACCTGCCATCCATCTTTTCCTGCCGATCCGCTGGCCGCACCTCTTCGGACAGGGCGTAGATCGGCACGCCGGAGCCCTGTCGACGATCCGTACGGCCGAGCAGCCGAGATCCCGTCTGATGATCCCCATCTCCCGGCGGACGGCCGCCAGGCGACGTGTCCGTGATTCACAGTACGGTCGCCCCCTCCTGACCCGGCTTTTCCGCGTTCGCTTCCATGGCTTCGGGCGGTGGCGGACCGGCGGGCCTCGCGGAGAGTGTCCCGGGCCGGTGCCGTAAGGCGGGCCTCGGCTCCCTCCACGTGCTGCGCGACTCCAAGAACCCCGAAGGCCCGAAGCTGTTCTTCACCCGGTCGGAGTGGGACGCCTCCGTCGGTGGCATGAAGCTCGGCGAGTTCGACAACTGATCAGTTGGTGAAGGCTCCCGTTCACGGCGGGAGCCTTCACCGACTGCGGCCTCAGACCCCGATATCCAGAGTGCCTTGATCGTCCTTGGTGCCGAACGGGGCATACGGGCGTTGGCCTGCGGTGATCTCCTTGTTGAGCTGGAGCAGGCGGCTCACGAGCTCCGCCGAGCCTCCGCTCCGCCGTGCTGGAGGATCAGTGCGGACCGGGTGTGCTCGCCCGGCGACTCCGGGGCTCCTCCCGAGGCGATGGAGGGCTATATCGATCCTGAAGGTCGGCTCACTAGCCTGAGGGCTTTCCCCGCGACTGAGGATGAGGAGCCAACCATGGTGAGGAAGCCGGTGTCGCTCGCGACCGTGGCGACAGCGACGGTCATGCTGACGTCATGCGGGTTGACGGGTGTCCCGCAGGGCGGCGGAGGTGAGGAACGCCAGTCCGGGCCGGCCGCCGCGGCGAGTCCCACCGAGGCCGTGCCAACCTCGCAGCCGGCGACTCCTGAGACGACGGCCACCGCCTCCTCGCCGACCGGCGCCGGAGCGGACACCCGTCCCGCACTGGCGAGCACGCAGAGCACCCGCACCTCGGCCTACAAGGCTGAGGTCGTCGGCCTGAACCGGGTCGCGGGCAAGCACCTCGTGGTCCAGCTCAGGCTCTCCAACACCGGCACCGGCGAGAACATCTCCTGGACCGGGGAGCTGGGGGACAACACCCGCCCGCTCGGCGAGATCCGCTGGGCCTCGGGCATCGGCGTGCTGGACGCGGCCGCGCGCCGCTGGCTGCTGCCGTACAAGCCGGCCGACAGCCCGTGCCTGTGCAGCGACGAGCGCCGTGACGACCTCGGCTATTTCATCAAGCCCGGTGAGTCGCTGTCCGTATACGCCGTTCTGCCCGCCCCCTCGGGGAACCCGGCCACCACCACCGTCGTCACTCCGCTCGGCCCGCCCATGATGGACGTGCCGATCAGCGACGAGCCCGTCACGCCGCCTCCCGGGCAGACCTTCCCCGACCCCGAGGCCCAGCCGGTCACCGTGATCAGCCACCAGATCGTGGCGCCGTCGGAGTCGCCCGACAGGTCGGAGGAGACCAGCGACGACGGTGAGGACCTGCACGTCAACCTCTCCTCCGACGTGCTGTTCGCGCTGAACAAGGCCGACCTGACGCCCCGGTCCAGGGCCGTGCTCATGCGTACGGCCAAGCTGATCGACGCCTCCGAGGGCGCCACGATCACGGTCGAGGGGCACGCCGACTCCTCGGGCACCGACGCCATCAACGACCCGCTCTCCCAGCGCCGGGCCCAGGCCGTGCAGCGCGCCCTGTCCGGCCTGCTGACCAGGACGGGGGTGCGTTTCCAGGCGAAGGGGTACGGCTCGCGCCGGCCGCTCTACGGCAACGAGGACGAGGAGGGACGGCGGCGCAACCGGCGTGTCACTGTGACGTTCGCCAAACCGCGGCCCGCCGAGACGCGGCCCGCGGCGACCCCCGAGGCGGACCCGGTGCCGGACGGAGACGGCCTCACGGCGCAGGGGAAGGACGACGGGCAGCCGTTCACCCTGGAGGTGACCGGCCTGCGGCGGCTCCCCGGCGATCTGGGCGTCCTCACCTACAAGATCACCAATGACGGCGACGCGGAGGCATGGCACCACGAGCTCAACCGCTCCGCCGAATGGATGTCGTACAAGTACCAGGCCGCCAGCAATGTGCGGTTGACGGACCCCGCCACCCGGCGGCAGTACCTGCCGGGCAGGATCATGGTGCAGACCGGCGACAAGGCCGACGCCTACTGCGCCTGCACCGAGCTGGCGGGCGTCCGCGTGGGCACGGAGAAGATCGCTCCGGGCCGGACGAAGGAGTTCTGGAGCCTCTTCGCGCTGCCCGCCGGCGCCTCGTCGGCACAGGTCAAGATCGCCCAGTACCCTCCGCTACGCGTCCCCGTGCGGTAGGACGGATCCCCGAACCCCTGCATCCCTGGTTCATCGGAGTCGTCTCGCTGGCGACGCTCATGCCGGGCCGGCGACGCGGTGCCCCGCCACCGGTGGCCGGGCAGGGCTGAGACCGTCCTCGCCGTCGGTCAGAAGGTGGGCGGACACGGCGCCTTGCGGATCAGGGACAGAGCTTCCTGTGCTCGGCCAGCATCGTGACGTTACTGCTTGATACGGCGCGCCCGGGTTTCGGCCTTCTTGGCCTCCTGCACGCGGTAGACGACCGTGTAGCGGTTGCGGCTGTCGAGCGTCGCGAAGAACTCCTCCGCGACGGGGTTCCGCGCCAGGGCGAGCGCCAGGTCTTCAGGCGCGGTGGCGGTCCGCGATCCGTCATACGCCGCCTCCCATCGGCCGCCCCCCTTCGCGCGTTCGATCTCCAGCAGGCCTGGAGGCTTCATCCGGCCCCGCTCGATCAGCGCGACGGCGACGGGCCACGCCTCCGATGCCGGCTGCCGGGTACACCATGGAAGGGGCGTCCGGCGCCCTCGCAGGAGAGGCGTCGCGGCGGCCCGCTCCTCACGCTGGAGGAGCGGGCCGTCGCGGAGCGCGCCACGGTCGGCGGGTGGCGCCGAGCGGGCTGAGCCGTAGGCCGGGAGGAGCCGCGGGTGGAGCGGGACCTCAGCTGCTCACTACGGGCGGCCGAGGGCGCGGTAGTGCCAGCCCGAGGCGCGCCAGGTCTCGGCGTCGAGGGCGTTGCGGCCATCGACGATCTTGCGGGCGGCGACGACGGCGCCGAGCGCCTCCGGGTCGAGCTCGATGAACTCCTGCCACTCGGTCAGCAACAGCACCACGTGGGCGTCCCGGGCGGCGTCCAGGGCGGAGTCGCCGTAGGAGAGCTCGGGATGGGCCCGGCGGGCGTTCTCCTGGGCGACGGGGTCGTAGACGGTGACCCGGCCGCCCTGCTCGCTGATCTTGACGGCGACGTCCAGGGCGGGAGAGTCGCGGATGTCGTCGGAGTTGGGCTTGAAGGCGGCGCCGAGCACGGCGACCGTGCACCCGCGGAAGGAGCCGCCGGCCAGCTCGCGGGCCAGGTCGACCATGCGGGCCCGGCGGCGCATGTTGATCGCGTCCACCTCGCGCAGGAAGGTGAGCGCCTGGTCGGCGCCCAGCTCCCCGGCGCGGGCCATGAAGGCGCGGATGTCCTTGGGCAGGCAGCCGCCGCCGAAGCCCAGGCCCGGGTTGAGGAACTTGCCGCCGATGCGGTCGTCGAAGGAGAGCGCCAGGGACAACTGCTTGACATCGGCGTGCGAGGCCTCGCAGACCTCGGCCATCGCGTTGATGAATGAGATCTTGGTGGCCAGGAAGGCGTTGGCGGCGACCTTGACCAGCTCGGCGGTCGGGTAATCGGTGATCACGATCGGGGTGCCCTGCTCCAGCATGGGGGCGTACACCTCGCGCATGATCTTCTCGGCCCTGTCGGAGGCCACACCCAGCACGATCCGGTCGGGGTACAGGGTGTCCTTCACGGCGAAGCCCTCGCGGAGGAACTCGGGGTTCCAGGCCAGCTCGGCGCCCGGACCGATGGGGGCCAGCCGGGCCAGCTTGTCGGCCAGGCGCTGGGCGGTGCCCACGGGGACGGTGGACTTGCCCAGGACCAGGCACTCGCGTTTCAGGTGGGGGGCCAGCGACTCGATCGCGGTGTCCAGGTAGGAGACGTCGGCCCCGTACTCGCCGGGTTTCTGCGGGGTGCCGAGGCAGAGGAAGTGCACGTCGCCGAAGGCGGCGGCCTCCTCGTAGGAGGTGGTGAAGCGCAGTCGCCCGTTGGCGAGGTTGCGCCTGAGGACCTCTTCCAGACCGGGCTCGTAGATGGGCAGATCCCCGGCCTGCAGCCGGGCGATCTTCTCCGCGTCGACGTCGACGCCGAGGACTTCGAAGCCCAGCTCCGCCATGCACGCGGACGTCGTCGCACCCAGGTATCCGGTTCCCACCATCGTCAGGCGGTAGGCCACTGGTGTTCCTTTCGGTTCTGCCCGATTATGTGCCGTCAGAGTATCGGTATCCCTCCCGCCGCTCGCCACCTGCATAAACGGGTAGGGACACATATCACATGCGATGGATCGGTCCAGACTTTGTTGGACGTCCTACTATTTGCCCATGAGCTTCCCTCTCTACGCGCTGCCCGAAGAGCACGAGATGCTCCGGGAGACCGTCCGCGCCCTTGCCGACGAGAAGATCGCCCCTCGCGCCGCCGAGGCCGACGAGACGGGGGAGTTCCCCTGGGATGTCTACAAGGCGCTCGTCGCCGCCGACCTGCACGCCGTGCACGTCCCGGAGGAGTACGGCGGGGCGGGGGCCGACGCCCTCGCCACCGTCATCGTCATCGAGGAGGTGGCGCGGGCCTGCGCGTCGTCCTCGCTGATCCCGGCGGTCAACAAGCTGGGGACGGTCCCGCTGCTGCTGTCGGCGTCCGAGGAGGTCAAGCAGCGCTACCTCGCGCCGGTCGCCCGGGGTGAGGCGATGTTCTCCTACGCCCTGTCCGAGGCCGAGGCGGGCAGCGACGCCGCCGCGATGAAGACCCGCGCCGTGGCCGACGGCGACCACTACGTGCTCAACGGCGCCAAGATGTGGATCACCAATGCCGGGGTGTCGGAGTACTACACGGTGATGGCCGTGACCGAGCCCGGAGCCGGGGCCAGGGGCATCTCCGCGTTCGTCGTGGAGAAGGGCGACGAGGGCGTCAGCTTCGGCCCCAAGGAGCGCAAGCTCGGCATCAAGGGCTCGCCGACCCGCCAGGTCATCCTGGAGGACGTGCGCATCCCCGCCTCGCGGATGATCGGCGAGCCGGGCACCGGTTTCAAGACCGCCCTGGCCACCCTGGACCACACGCGCATCACGATCGCCGCCCAGGCGCTCGGCATCGCCCAGGGCGCGCTGGACTACGCGGTCGGCTACGTCAAGGAGCGCAAGCAGTTCGGCAAGGCCATCGCCGACTTCCAGGGAGTCCAGTTCATGGTCGCCGACATGGCGATGAAGCTGGAGGCCGCCCGGCAGCTCACCTACGCCGCGGCCGCCAAGTCCGAGCTGGCCATGCACGGCGAGCCGCAGAAGGACCTCACGTTCTTCTCCAGCGCCGCCAAGTGCGCCGCCTCCGACGCCGCCATGGAGATCACCACCGACGCCGTCCAGCTCCTCGGCGGCTACGGCTACACCAACGACTACCCGGTAGAGCGCATGATGCGCGACGCCAAGATCACCCAGATCTACGAGGGCACCAACCAGATCCAGCGCATGGTCATGGCCCGCCAGCTCCTGAAGTAGGGCGCCGAGCCGGGGAAGCGCTGCTCACCAACGGAGAACCGCCCGGCTGCGGAAGCCGGGCGGTGACCTCAGGAACCACCCTGTTCCGTCGGAGACAGGACGAGGGTTGCCGTCCGGCATCATTGCCTCATGATCGAGACCTCTGACACCGGCTGGTACGCGGTCCGCTGCGTCTTCCGCTGGGGCCCGCCACACGACACCTACGAGGAGCGGGTCACCTTGTGGAGGGCGGGTCCGTTCGACGAGGCCATCGCCATGGCAGAGCACGAGGCGGGCGAACACGTGGCCGACAGCCCGTTCGAGTATCTGGGACTGGCGCAGGTGTACCGGCTGGCGGACGACGTGATCGAGTCGGGCACGGAGATCTTCTCTCTTCTCCGAGACAGTGATCTCGAACCGGAGGAGTATCTCAATGCCTTCTTCGACACGGGACGTGAACGACAGGAGCAGATCTCGTAGGACCTGTCAGCAGGAGGCGACCATCGGCTTCGAGTGCTTCGTGGGCTGGGGCGGCAACCATCCCATGGACGTGCCCGTGTTCGTGGTCAGCCACAGCGTCCCGGACGGCTGGCCGCGCGAGGACGCGCCCTTCACGTTCGTCGGCGACGGGATCGAGAGCGCGCTGGCGCAGGCGCGGGCCGTCGCGGGCGAGAAGATGGTCGGTGTCGCCACCGCCACCCTCACCCAGCAGTATCTCAACGCGGGGCTGCTGGACGAGATCTGGGTGAACCTGGTGCCCGTCCTGCTCGGCAGGGGCATCCGGTTCTTCGACAACCTGGCGGGCGCGCCCATCGAGCTGGAGGGGCCGACCGTCGTCGAGGGCAGCGGGGTCACCCACCTTTGCTACCGCGTCCGCAGGTAGCGGGCCGCGCCACCCGCTCTCACAGTCACCGCCCCCGTGCGCGGGGACGGGCCGGCCCGAAGGGTCAGGCGGCGGCGTCGAGGGCCTCGCGCAGGCTCCCGCACGTCTCGAAGTGCCGGTTGAGATTGGTGATCGTCAACAGATGGGTGATCATTCCGGGGCTCACCACCAGGATGAGGCGGCCGTGGGTGTCCTTGATCCTGGTGAGCGCGCCCACCAGGATGCCCAGCCCCACCGAGTCGCAGAACGGCACCTCGGTCAGGTCCATCACCAGGCATGGGTGACCCGGGGTCTCCAGGGCTCGGTCCACCTCCGCACGGAGCCTGGGGGCGACGGCCATGTCGAGCTCGCCCGCCGCCCGCACCACCACGCAGGGACCGTTGTTCCAACTCTGAACATCGAATGCCGGCATCACGATCATCACCTCCGTGGGGGCTTACTGCCCTGGTGGGAGGCTTTTATGCGCGCAGCTCATTTTTCGCGGACGTGCCGGGTGAACGCCCCCGGGTCATTTCTTGCAGATGTTCTGGGTGGCGGTCCTGGCCGTGGGGGCGGGGGTGGCGGAGGGGGACGCGGACGGCTTGACGGCCTCGTCGACGGTGACCTTCTTGGCCCCCGGATACTTCCGGCCGACGATCACCTCGATCCGGTCGCCGAGGTCCTCCACCAGGCGCGTCTCCGCGCCGGGCAGCGCGGCGGCCAGGGTCCGCGCCGAGTCCTCGCGGCCCGGGCCGTATCGGATGACCGTCTTGTCGTGGTCTCTGTCCTTGGTGTCGCCGGCCGCCTCAGGGACCAGGAACCCGGCTTTCAGCAGGTCCGTCCGGGTCCGCGCGCCGAGGCCGGTGATCGGGGTGCCGTTGAGCACCTTGACCGAGATCCGCGAGGGCGGCACGGTCAGCGCGGTGGCCGAGGGGGACGGCGTCGCGCTCGGCGTCGCGGCCGGGCTCGCCGTGGACTTGGCGGGCTTGGCGGGCTCGACGAGCGGCTCGTCGGCGGCGATCCGGCGGAACAGGTCTTTGGCCGCGTCCTTGTCCCAGAGCACGGCGGACTCGTTGGTCGGCGTCCTGTAGTCGACGTCGGCGAGCGGGACCGTGGCGAAGGCCACGTCGTCGGTGGAGACGTCCTTGAGCTGGTTGGCCAGGCCGAGCAGGTCCTTGCGGAGGGCGTCGTCCACCCGGAGGGTGCCGAGGGCGGTGTCGACGAAGGAGGCGAGCCTGACCGGGTTGGTGAGCGTGTCGCCGCTGAGCGCCTGGTGCAGCATGGCGGAGATCACCTGCTGCTGGCGGTCGATGCGGTCGAGGTCGGATCGGGCGGTGGCCCGGGTGCGGGCGTAGGCGAGGGCCTTGACGCCGTCGAGGGAGTAGGTGCCCGGCTGGAGCGTGAGCGCGGTCTTCGGGTCGTTGATCGCGACCGGGGTGCACACCGAGACGCCCCCCAGCGCGTCGACCACCTCGATGAAGCCGAGCACGTTGACCTCGACGTAGTGGTGGATGGTCAGCCCGGTGGCGTTCTGCACGGTCCGCACGGCGAGCTTCGGGCCGCCGAGCTGGTAGGCGGCGTTGATCTTGTGGTCGCCCTTGCCGGGGATCGTCGTCCAGGTGTCGCGGGGGAGGCTGACCACGGTCGCCCTGGTGTGGTCCTCCGAAAGGTGGAGCACCATCATGGTGTCGGTCCGCTCGCCGCTCTCGCGGCCGAGTTTGAGCTGGTTCTGCTTCTGCCGGGAGAGGTTGTCGCGCCGGTCCACGCCGACGACCAGGATGTTCATCGCGCCGGTGGACTGCGAGCCGGGCACCCCGGCGTCGACCGCCTCGATCTTCCGCTCGGCGTAGTTCGTCAGCGCCCACGTCACCCCGGAGCTGCTCAGGACCAGGCACGAGAGCGCGCCGGCGACGAACAGACCGCGGCGCCGGGAGCGGGCTCCCCGCACGGACCTGCGCTCACGCCTCGGATTGACCCGGACGGTGCCGTAGGCGTCACCGCCCACCTGCACACCCGAGTCGTCCTCTTCCGGGTCGCGCATGCGTGGCCCCCTAGGCTCGGCTGGGTCGATGAGGTACCCGTCCGTACAGTAGCGTGAGCGACGCCATGAAGCAGTTCCCCGACTCGCCCGCGCCGGCGTCGTCTCCCGAGACACGTGTCTGGCCCCCCATCTCCATCGTCATCCCGGTGCTGAACGAGGAGCGCCATCTGCGGGAGGCGGTGCGCCAGGTCCTCGCACAGCGATACGCGGGACCGATCGAGGTCGTGCTCGCCATCGGCCCCTCCAAGGACCGGACCCAGGAGGTCGCCGACGCGATCGCGGCCGAGGACCCCCGGGTGACCGTGGTCCCGAACCCGACCGGACGCACCCCCAACGCCCTCAACGCCGCCATCGGCGCCTCCCGCAGCGAGATCATCGCCCGCGTGGACGGCCACGCCATGCTCCCGGAGGACTATCTCCAGGTCGCGGTCGAGACGCTTGAGGAGACCGGCGCCGACAACGTCGGCGGCGTCATGGCCGCCGAGGGCGTCACGCCGTTCGAGCAGGCCGTGGCCCGGGCCATGACCTCCAAGATCGGCGTCGGCGGAGCCCGGTTCCACACCGGCGGCACCGCGGGCCCGGCCGACACGGTCTACCTCGGCGTCTTCCGCCGTGCGGCGCTGGACCGGGTCGGCGGCTACGACGAGCACTTCCAGCGGGCGCAGGACTGGGAGATGAACCACCGCATCCGCGAGACCGGCGGCCTGGTCTGGTTCCAGCCCCGGATGCGCGTCTCCTACCGGCCCAGGCCCACGGTCAAGGCCCTCGCCAAGCAATACTTCCACTACGGCCGCTGGCGGAGGGTCGTCGCCCGCACCCACGAGGGCACGATCAACCTGCGCTACCTGGCGCCCCCGGCGGCGGTGCTGGCCATCCTCGCCGGTCTGGCCGTCTCCCCGTTCTTCTGGCCGGGCCTGCTGGTCCCCGGCGCCTACCTGGCGGCGATCCTGGCCGGCTCGGCGGTGACCGGCAGCGGCCTGCCCGCCGCCTCGCTCCTCCGGCTGCCCCTGGCCTACATCACCATGCACATGTCGTGGGGCTGGGGTTTCCTGACGAGCCCGAAGAGCCTGAGCAGGCCCGCGAGGACGCGGGGCTGACCCGCGCGGGCGGAGACGGCCTCAGCCGTCTCCGCCGCCGTGCACGGCGCGGCCGTAGGCGCCGTTCACCGCCCCGTTGAAGCGGGCCATGGCGTCCGGGCCGGAGCCGAGCAGATAGGTCTTCAGCGTGCGCCTGGCGGCCGCCAGGGCGTCCTCCTCGGCGTGGTCCAGGCCCGCCAGGACGGCGGGCAGCTCGCTCAGGCCCTCGGTGAGCAGATAGCCGGCCTCCGCGCTCGGATACCGCTCGCGGAAGGTCCGCTCCGGCAGCCCCGCCACGTTGGTCACCATGTACGGCTTGCCGCTGGCGATGAAGTCCGCCACCACGCTGGAGATGTCGGCGATCATCAGGTCGGCCTGGTTGAAGCAGTCGTAGAGGGGCGGCCGGGGCCCGGTGACGGCCTGGTGCCTGATCGGCTCGGCGTGGGCCGTACCGGCGGGGTGGCGGGCGATCGACCGGGACAGCTCCGCCCCCTCCAGGATCGCGAGGATCTCCCGGTGGGCGCGGTCGGCGGCGGGGTTGCGGTAGCCGGTCAGCGGATGCGGCTTGTAGATCACCCGGAGTGCGGGGGAGTGGGCGAGCAGGGCCCGGACGATCGCCGGCCCCATCGTGATGATCGAGGTGTGGAACAGGTCGTCGGTCCACCCCTCCCAGGTGGGGGCGTAGAGGACGGTGCGGTACGGCAGGCCGGGCCCGGCCGTGCGGACGCCGGTGAGCTGCGGGCGGCCCACCTCGTGGATGTCCTCGTCGCGCACGCCCACCCGGGCGCGGAGGTAGCGGTCGCGCCCGGCCCGCCCGGCCACCCAGACCTCGTCGTAGACCTTGGTGAACGGGTTGAACGACGCCTCCTTGTCGCTGTCCCCGTGACCCACGAAGACGCTGCGCATCCCCTGGATGCGCAGCATGTGGATGTTCTTGCCGACGTTGGACGGGTACAGGCACACCCGGGCCGAACCGAGCGCCCGGAAGCTCATCAGGTCGGCCGCCGAGGGGATGCAGACCACCGGCAGCGAGGTCTCTCCCAGCGTCCGGAGCATCCCCCGCTCCCGCAGGACCACCACGGCCCGCCGGTCGATCCGCTCCAGCGGGCGCAGCCACATGCTGACCTGGTAGGCGGAGTCGTTCGGCCCGGAGAAGTAGAGGATCACCTCCGGCCGGTACCGGGCCAGGCGCCTGCCGGCCGCCTTCAGCACGGCGCGCCGGTTGCGCAGCGGCCGGACCCGGCGCAGGTGGGGCAGGACGCCGAGCACGCCCGCGCTCCCGAGGCCCAGCGCGAGCGCCGCCCCGGCCGCGCCCAGGCGGTCGGTGCCGAGGACCGCGCCCAGGGCGGCGCCCCCGACGGGGAGCACGTCGAGGTAGAGCGCTCGCATGCTCCGGTGGCCGACCAGGATGTCGGCCGGGGGCGCCGGGATCTCCGGCACGCCGTCGATGTTGCGGGTCAGCACCGGCAGCTGGCCGAGGACGCGGGTGTAGGCGATCGCCAGCCCGGTCTGCAGGGCCCGCACGCCGTGCAGGGCGGTCAGCCCCAGGACCAGGGCCGCCAACCAGGGCGAGTCGGTGCCCGCCGTACGCGCGACCAGGAGGACCACGGCCATCTCGCGGAAGGCGAACCGCAGCGTGAGGCCCAGGTGCACCCTGTTCAGCAGGTCCGTCAGGCCCGGCTGCATTCAGGGGGTTGAAACCGCCGCCGACCGGAACGGGAGTAGCGGCCACTCATCCCGC